>DATDOJ010000187.1:0-6124 GCA_035293345.1 Bacteroidia bacterium | reverse complement strand
TCCAACATCTTCATTCTGATTGAGTCAACGATGGCTGAAAGGTTTCTCTATATGTCTTCGACAGGGATTTGTTTTGCACTCGGATTTGTTTTGGTGCGATTACTCGCCAAGGAAATAAAGCCCGCATATTCTTCGCTTAGAGATTTTCTGCTTGTGAACAAGAAAATAATTTTTCCCCTCGCTGCTGTGTTGTTGCTTTTCTCATTTAAGACCATGTCACGCAATTCGGAGTGGAAAGATAATTTCACGATGCTGGCACATGATGTAAATAATTCTCCTGAAAGCGCGCGCATTCGTTACGCCTACGGCAGCGCGCTGCTGTTTGAAAAGGGAATTCAGGAAGAGGATATGGAATTAAGAAAGCAATATGTTGCTGACGCAATTACAGAGCTGGAAAAAGGGGTTTCCATTCTTCCGACTTATTCTGAAGCAATGTATCATCTTCTCATCGCTTACCGCGAGCTGGAAGATTATCCGAATGCCATCCGCAACTGGCGCAGCGCGCAGGCGCTGAAAAAAAATGCCAAGGAAGAATTTTTTGTTGCCGCGGCTATTTCGTACGGCTCCATGAAGCAATATGACAGCGCTGTCGCAACACTTCGTGATGCATTAACAAGATATCCGGCATCGAAAGACGTTCTCAATAATCTCGGCTTATATTTTCTCGACATGGGAATGCCTGACTCTTCCATTACGTATCTTCAGCAAGCAGTGATAATTGATTCAGCGTTTTACAGTGCGTGGTTCAACCTGGGAAATTCTTTTGCCCGCAAGAATGATTTTCAAAACGCAGTAAGATGTTTCACGCAGGCAGCCGATTTGAACCCTTTGAATGAAGACGCATGGAACAATGTAGGCAACAGCTATGCAGCCATGAAGGACTACACCACCGCGTTGAAATATTTTCAGAAGTCGCTCGACTTAAATCCCGGTAATCCGAAAGCGCTCAACAACATGGGCGTCACGTATTACATGCTTGGCGACACGGCAAAAGCAAATGACTATTTCAGGAAGGCGGGGAGGAAATAACTTCTAAAAATTCGGGCGTAATATGTAGCGCGAATAAAACTCATTGATGTACTTGACGGTTTCGTCTGCAGTATCGAAAACTTTGAAAAGGTTTAAGTCCGCCACGTCAACATTTTTTTCGGTAATCAGTATTTCTTTTATCCACTTCAGCATCCCGCCCCAGTATTCGCTGCCGATGAGCACGATGGGGAAGCGCCCGATTTTTCCGGTCTGAATCAGCGTGATGGCTTCGAACAATTCATCCATGGTTCCGAAGCCACCCGGCAACACGATAAATCCCTGCGCGTATTTGATGAACATCAGCTTGCGCACAAAAAAATAATTGAAGTTAATCAACTTGTCAGGGTCAATGAAGTCGTTGGGTTTTTGTTCGTGAGGCAATTCAATATTGAGACCAACGGATTTTCCGCCTGCGCGCTGCGCTCCTTTGTTAGCGGCTTCCATGATACCCGGACCTCCTCCTGTGATAATTCCGTAGCCCTCTTTGGTGAGTTTGTGTGCGATGTCTTCCGCCATTGCGTAATAGTTATGTCCGTCCCTGGTTCTTGCCGAACCGAAGATGGAAACGCAAGGACCAATCTTGCTGAGCTTTTCAAACCCGTCAACAAATTCTGCCAGTACCCGGAATACCTGCCATGAGTCGTGCGCTTTAATTTCTCCCCAGTCCTTGTCGCTGAATGCCCTGCGGATTTTCTGTTCATCTGATGTCATACGCTGATTAGTATTTTTGAAAGCGGGAACAAAGTTACTGCAAGATGTTATGTACACTCGAAAATTTTTCCCATTTTTGTAAACACATTTGACATTGACTTTTCCGACAGCACCTTTTTCCATTTTAATTATAAAGTACCATGCGCGTTAAATTTTCTTTTCTTAAATCAAGAGAGAGCGAGCCCGTGCTGCCTCTCCACCACCAGAAGCTGATTTCAATTTTCGTCCGCGAGATGCTGGAAGATGAGCCCAATCACACGGGACTGTATAATTTTTCCACGCTCAAGGGGACATCAAAAGTTCAGGCAGGGCAAATCCGTTACATGTCTTCAAAAGTCAGTTTGGCCTTTGCCTCAGCGGATGATAAAATTGTTGAACATCTCATTCAGCGAATCTTTTCATTCAAAGAAGTTCATATCGGAAAGATGGTGGTCATCCCGAAGGCGCACCAGTTGATTCACGACCCGGAATTTAAAGTGCAGATGAAATACGTTTGCATTTCACCGCTCGTCATCGAGCGCGGTGTTGCAGGAGAAGAACCGCGCAACGCACCGCTCGACCCTTCCACGCATGCGTTCTCCGACCACCTGTACAACGTGACGATTGAGCGGATGGAAAAAGCGGGATACTCTGAAGAAGACCTCAACTCATTCGCGGAGTTCGAACTGCAGCCCGACAAAGCATACATGCAGCGCATCAACGAGCAGGGAAAAAAACTTGTGCGTCATTACAAGAACGATGACAACGAAGTGATGCCGGGATACCTTATTCCGTTCACGCTGCATGCGCATCCGAAAGTTCAGAAGTTTATTTGGGATACAGGGCTTGGCTTGTACTGCAACAACGGTTTCGGAATGGTTGACCTTGCAACCACAGCTTAATACTTCACCTTCACAAACTTCATAAACTTTTTTTCTCCCTGAACCACGGCAATCAGGGCGTACACACCGTTGCGGAAACTGTTCATGTCAATTTCAAAACGGATAATTTGGTCGTCATAGTAGGAAAAAAAGTGACGGTCATAAACGGTTCCGCCAAACAAATCGGTGATATAGATGTAACATGGTGACGGCTTGCGCACCGCCATGCTGAAGTGTGCCGGCTCAATCTGAACCGGGTTGGGAACCATATCTATGCCGAAAAAATCTTTGGTGCACAAACCCGGATGCATGAAATTGATTCCCGATTTGTTGGAAGCCCAGCATTGATTGCGATAGCTCTGAGAATCGCAGCCGCACACCGGGTCATAGTCGAGGTAGCAGGAGAAATACGGATTCACCCGGGTGCTGTCAACACATGCGTTAGGATTCACCTGCGCATGCAGCATAGGTGTGCTAAAAGTTATGATAGCAAAAAAAGCAATGTGTTTCATCCGTCAATGAGTGTGCGTCAAATGTATGCCTGACGCATGAAGAGAACAAAAATGTTTTAGCTGTTGTCAGCTAATTCAGATGAAAACAATTCTTGCAGATTTTTTCTTCACTCACCTGCGGATTAAAAATTTTGCGCTGATTGTTCCGTTATCTGTTTTCACTCTCACAAAATAAATTCCGGAAAGCAAACCTGAAACATCAATGTTTAGTTTCCGGTTTCCGGCTTCCGGTTCCAGGCGAAATACATTCTGACCAAACACATCAAACACTTCAATACAATTAATTGCCGACTGCCAACTGCCTATCGCCAAATGACTTGTGGCAGGATTCGGATAAATTAAAATTCCATCTGAAGCGCTTACAGAATTAATTCCCACATCTAATACATCATACGGAACAGAAGTGGCTGAGCAACCAGACGTGCTTGTATAAACAACCGTGTAGCTTCCGTTTTGAGTAAACGTGTAATATTGGTTTGTCTCCCCCGGAATGGGAACACCGTTGAGATACCATTGAATGTTATTTGCCGAGTCGGACATAAGCTGGTTACCGACTAATGTAATCGTTGGCGGAGCGGGGACCGGCTCTACGGTTATGAAAAGCAGAGTTAAGGGACCCGGTCCGCAGGCATTAACGCCATTGCAGGAAATATTTCCTGAGGTCTGGTTGCCGATAACAGCGCTGATGCATGTGTCGCCCTGCCCGCTGAGAATGGTATTGCCCCCGGGCAGAATCCAATTGTAAGATGTAGCGTTTGGAATCGGTGGAACGCAGAAAGTAACTGTGTCGAAAGAGCAAATGACAGTGCTTCCCGGGTTAATGGAAGCGGGAGCAGCAGGAGAACATGGTGTGACGTATTTTATGATGACACCGCTGCCTACGGCATAGCCCGTGTCGGCATTCGGAAAATGAATGCCAAGCAATCCCTGGGTGGTGACCGGTGTCGCTGTCCAGGTTGCACCGCCATTGGTTGTGCCGAAGAGTGAGCCGAGGTCTCCAACCATCCAGCCCGTGGTGGGGGAGGTGAACCAACTTCCGCGCATATTTGTTCCTGCATTGCCGGTGTAAACATTGTTCCAGGTTTGACCTCCGTCTGTTGTTCGCACCATAGTTTGATTTCCACCTCCCGAAACAATAGTGTTTGCATCGGCAATGGCAATGCCTAACAAACCCTGCGCATCGCTATAAACGATGCTCCATGTTGTTCCACCGTCATAAGTGCGTATGACATAGCCGGTGAGAAAAGTGCCCAAGCTGGAACAGGCGTAGCCGGTGTCCTGATTTAAGAAACGGATGTTAATTAAATCCTGCGTAAGCGGGCTCACTTGCTGATTCCATGTGAAGCCGCCATCAGCCGTCTTAAGAATAACACCGCCTCCACCGCAGATGTAACCGATTTCCTGAGTAGGAAAATGCACGGAGCGCAGCAGGTAACTGACACCGCTGGACACCGTGTCCCAAACTAACCCTCCGTCAAGAGTTTTAATGATTCTTCCTTTGGCTCCGCAGGCGAAACCGATGGAGTCATCAATGAACCAAACCGCGCGCAGCGTGTCGGTATATATGTTGTAGATGTCAGTCCACGTTGTTCCGCCATCGGTAGTCCTGCGGATGGTGGCGGGATTGCCGACCACCGTTTGCGCGCCAACGACAATGCCGGTGTCGGAGCTCATAAAATAGCAGCCGCGAAGTTCTTCGAAGGGAAAGATGGTGTTGTTATAGATAACGCTCCACTGCGCTGAGGCAGCGATTGAAATGAGCGAAGCAAAAAAAACAGTGTAAATTTTTTTCATGGTGGTTTGAGAATTTGACGGGTTAAAATTAGAAAACTTTTTGCAAGGAGAAAGAGTGGAGAAAAAAACGAAAAATATCTGACACACATTTTCAGTGGAAGCAACATTGCGCACCGCTTCCATGTAAAAAAAATTTATCACCTCTTTTTCAAATTTCCCCTCCTGCCTGGAGTATAAGGTTGCTGCGCTTTTCTCGCTTCGCAGCTTTCTGGTTTTCTGTAATTATCTTTGAGGATAATTATTTTTCTTAAAACCAAAAAAACTATTACCATGCTGAACACGGTAACCGAACTTTGCTGTCTTAGCAATGGCGGCATTTATCTTTTCGTATTCTCCGGCAATGAAGGAGACCTCCAAGGTGGTAATGTTTACATTAACATCCTTCAGCCCTTCCTTTTCAAAAACCTTTGTAACTGTGAGCGCACAGTTGGAACAGGTCATGTCTTCTACGGGGAGGGTTATTTTTTATTCTGCCACTGCAATAATTATTGCTGGCGAAATTACTTAATACTTCAGCAATAAGATTAGTATTCCTGCTTATTATAATCCAGCGTACAGAATTTTAACAGTTGAAAATCATACTTTAGTAAACACTTTATTTCCCTTAACGGAAAATAAGAACTTCCTGTTGAAAGAATAGCAAACTTTACATTTGAAAACTTTTATAAACCTGAATCCATGAAAAACATCTTCGCTCACCTTCTCTTTCTTGTACTGATTTTTCTCTCAGTAGAAAACGCTAACGCACAAAACACATTCCCCGCAAGCGGGAGTGTTGGCATCGGAACTGTTTCTCCAAACAGTTCTGCGATTTGCGAAATGAACTCAACATCACAAGGGCTTCTTGTTCCGAGAATGTTAAAGATACAGCGCCTTGCCATTGCTTCTCCCGCAGTTGGGTTGCTCATTTACCAAACCGATTACACCAAAGGATTTTATTACTGGGACGGTGTCAATTGGTTATTCATGACCACGAAATACCTGAACAAAAACATGAATAATCTTTTGGCGCCAACAGCCATCAATGCAGACCTGCTGCCCGATACAGATATAACTCTTGACTTAGGAAGCATCTCATTACATTGGAAAAATCTTTATATAGAATAGTGTAAAGTTTGCTGACGGGACAACACAATCTACGGCAAGTATTGCAATGGGAGCTAACACTTCACTTTCAAATCTAGTCACTACTTCCGTGAATCAACATTTAATACCAAA
>DATDOJ010000186.1:0-16760 GCA_035293345.1 Bacteroidia bacterium | reverse complement strand
GTGAAAACCTTTTAAGCATTTTATGGATGGCGGCAAGACGCTGGGTGTCCTTTTCGACTGCATCTTCGGTAACTTCGGCTTCCGCTTTCTCCAATACTTTTTCATCGTGCACAAATTTTCTTTCGGGGTCTGCCACTTTATGCGCCATGATGAACGCTATGCCTTTGAGCCACAGGAGCAGCTTTCCTTCTTCGTGGTATTTTCCGTTTTGCAATTCCTCCTGGGCGGTGATGAATGTATCCTGTAATGCATCTTTTTCGAGGACGGAATCGTGCATGAGGTAATGGAGGTATGGTTTGAGATGAGGGCTGAAGCGCGTTACGATTTCTGCAAAACACTGCATATCGCCATTGTGCACTCCTTGGGCAAGTTCTGCATCTGTGCGCCTGCCTGCCTCAGCGTTGGCTTGTGTGTGGCGGGCATGGCGGTCTGCTCCGCCTTTGGCGGAGACAGATAATTTTTTGATTTTGTTTTTCATGGATGTTCCGTTTGTCTCGGAAAGTGAAAGTCCTCCCGATATACCGGGAGAAAGAACAGAACATCAGTTTTTCATGGGGTTGATTTTTTGGGTTAGGTGATTTTAAACGAAGGAGATGAGATTTTATTATTTCGTATTTTCCAGGGGGAAATTCCGTGAGATTTCCTTTCGTCTACCGGCTTTGATAATTGACAGACGGAAAAGAATATTCTGCGACTGCTTTTCTGCTGCTCACGGAATAATAAAACTTTGTATTGAAAGAATAGTAAACTTTACATCGTGAAACTTTTTTAATCCTGACTACCATGAAAAAAAATTACGACACAAAAAGGATGAACACTAAGCAAGGCGTCACCCATGAGAAAAAAGTTCTGCTCGCAAAAATTATTCTTGTCGCGTGCATCCTGATTCTGATTGCAGCGAAGAGTTTCGGACAGTGAAATGAAAAGGTAACCTTATATCTCAAAATATTTTAAAACCTGATTGACATGAAAAAAATTACTCTTCTACTGTGCGGAATTATTTTTTCGGCATCAGCATCAGCGCAGATTAATTCTAGTGGACTTCAATTCGATGGTGTCGATGATTATGTTCAGATTCCGGCTATCTCGGCCTATAACATCGGCACGGGAGATTTTACGATTGAAATGTGGGTGAAGATGAACACCTACCAGATATTTTCTACATCGCTGTTATTTCTTTCCCCGATACAGCCCTCACAAAGCGTTCCGTCATTGGGAATTATGTATAACAACTTATCCAGTTTTTTCGGACCGCCTAATTCATTGGTTGTTTATTTAGGGACGACATATAGCTTTTCAAATGTGATGCTGAACAGCCACACCTGCCGGCACCTTGCTGTGACACGAACTTCCACAACAGTTTCATTATACATTGACGGTTCGCTTTTTGGCTTTTATTTCACCTCACCGACAAACATTACTGTCCCGTACTATATTCAGCTTGGCAGTAATTTCTACGATGCGTACTGCGGCTTCATGCAGGAACTTCGGTTTTGGAATGTTGCACGGATACAGTCGCAAATTCAGAATGACATGAACAGCGCCCCGATAGGCACTGGATTGATAGGATACTGGAAAATGGATGACCTGTTTGGATCTGTGATTGATTACTCCGTTAATAATAATGACGGAATCCGTTACGGGACTAACTACATTGCCGGCTGTTCGAACTGCACTCTTCCTGCTGATACTATTTATGCTTCCGTCCCAACTACTGCCTGCAACAGTGTGCAATTGAATGCACAGGCAGGCAATACTTCTTATCAATGGTATTTATATAGTGCTAATCCAACCCCGATGTCCGGAGCAACCTCTTCCACCTTTACCGCAACCGCTTCAGGAATATATTTCTGCAGGATTAGCAACAGTTGCGGGCCTGTGATGACAAACAGGATTAGCGTAACCATATTACCTCCTGCTCCAAGTGCGTCAATAACAGCATCAGGGCCAACCACATTTTGCGACCCCGGCTCGGTGACACTTAATGCCAACACAGGCACAGGACTTTCTTATCAATGGCGATTGAACAGTGTAAATATCACAGGGGCTACATCATCTTCTTATTCTGCAACTGCAGCCGGAAATTATAATTGTGTGGTATCAAACTCTTGCGGAAGTTCCACTTCCAATACAATAACAGTGACTGTTGCCTCACCTTTCATTGCTTCTATTTCATCAGGCGGTCCAACCACCTTTTGTTTCGGAGGTAATGTTACACTGAACGCATCTCCCACAGGTTCAGGATATACTTATCAGTGGAGAAGAAATGCTGTGAACATTAGTCCACCCACAATGTCATCATCTTATGTTGCTGCGCTTCCCGGAGATTATGATGTTGTTATTTACAATGGATGTACATCAACTTCGAATATGATTACGGTAACTGTTCCTGATGTTGTTGCAGGAACATTGTTTCTTCAACCTAATGCCGCTAATGGAATAGATGCGCTTGTTGGCAGCTATTCAACGCAGGCAAATACAAACTATGGAAATGTCGGTGAGTTCAATGCTCTTGCTTGGACTAACAGCGGTAACCCTGCGTATCAAAGAAGCTTACTGAAGTTTGATTTAACTTCGATTGCTGTAACTACTATTGTTCAGCAAGCGAGTATTTATCTTTATTATAATCCTACTTCCAGTAATGGACAACATTCAAGTTTGTCCGGTTCAAATGCAAGCTGGCTGCAAAAAGTAACTTCTCCATGGAGCGAGAATACAGTAACATGGAATACTCAGCCGACAGCAACAACAACCAATCAGGTTGCAGTCCCCCAAAGCGCGAGCCCGACCCAGGATTATATTATTGATGTGACAACTCTCATTCAGGATATGATTAGTAATCCTACGACCAATTACGGATTTCTTCTTCGACTTCAGACGGAGCAGCACTATAGAAGGTTGGTATTTGCATCGAGTGATAATGCTAATCCTGCAAAATGGCCCGCACTTTCTGTTTCATATTATTCTCCTGTTGCAGCATCAATAACATCTGTTGGCTCTCCTGTCATTTGCCAGTCAGCGAGCTTAATAATGAATGCAACTCCGACCGGTTCTGCTTATTCTTATCAATGGCGATTAAACGGGACTGATATTACAGGAGCCACCTCATCAATATATTCCACAAATGCGGGAGGAGATTATGATTGCGTTGTTACAAGTATGTGCGGCAGTATGACATCAAACCTGATTACTGTTACAGTTACTTCTACACCTCCTGCTTCTATAACAGCCGCAGGACCAACGACATTTTGCTCGCCCGGTTCGGTTACTCTTAATGCAAATACTGGTTCAGGTTATACATATCAATGGCAGTTAAACAATGCACCCATCATAGGCGCTACATCTTCTTCTTTTGTTGCGACTGCAACAGGAAATTATGATTGTGTTGTTTCAAACAGTTGCGGCAGTGCTACTTCAAATACAATTACGGTAACTGTAAATCCTTTGCCGCCTGCTGTCATCACAGCCGGAGGACCAACCACATTCTGCGACCCCGGTTCGGTAACGCTTGATGCAAACACCGGAAGCGGGCTCACATACCAGTGGCGGCTCAACGGAGTTGATATTCCGGGAGAAACATTATCGTCATACACGGCAACAGCCACAGGAAATTATGATTGTGTTGTTACGAATAACTGCGGCAGCACGCCATCGAATACTATTACAGTTCAGGCAGATGTTTTGCCTTCTGCTGCAGTCACAGCCGGAGGACCCACGGCATTTTGCGCTCCCGGCTCAGTAATGCTGAGCGTAAGTACCTGCACAGGATGCACATATCAATGGAGGGAGAGTGCTGTAAATATTTCCGGTGCGAACTCATCTTCTTATTCGGCAACTGCAGCGGGGAATTATGACTGTGTTGTTACCAACACCTGCGGAGCAAGAACATCAAATAATATTGCAGTAACAGAGGATGTTGCACCCACAGCTTCCATCACAGCCGGTGGCTCAACCACATTTTGCTCACCCGGTTCGGTTACACTTAATGCAAACACAGGCACAGGGTTATCATATCAATGGAGGTTGAACGGAGGAAATATTTCGGGGGCGACTGCAGCATCATATTCTGCAACGGCAACAGGAAACTATGATTGTGTCGTTTCCAACACCTGCGGAAATGTAACATCGAATGTAATTGCGGTGACTGTTAATTCAGCTCCATCAGCAGCCATCACAGCAGGAGGTCCTATAACAGTATGTTTACCAGGTTCAGTGACAATAAATGCAAATACCGGAGCAGGACTTTCCTATCAATGGAGAATAAACGGAAGCGATATTCCAGGCGCTACAACATCCTCTTATATAGCTTATTCTTCAGGAAATTATGACTGTGTTGTTTCCAACACCTGCGGAAGCGCAACATCAAATGCGATTGCAGTAACTGTCAACTCGAGTCCTTCAGCAGTTGTCACAGCGGCAGGGTCAACAACATTCTGTTCACCCGGTTCTGTTTTGCTCAATGCAAATACAGGAACGGGTCTTTCCTATCAATGGCGGTTGAACGGAGGAAATATTTCGGGAGCGACTTCATCCTTTTATACAGCAACAGCAACAGGAAATTATGACTGTGTGGTTTCCAACATTTGCGGAAGCACAACTTCAAATATAATTTCGGTAACGGTGAACACAGTTCCTCCGGCAACCATTACAGCCGGAGGTTCCACAACATTTTGTTCTCCTGCTACAGTCACGCTTAACGCAAACACGGGCTCAGGTCTTTCTTATCAATGGAAACTGAACGGAGCAAATATTTCCGGAGCAACTGCCTCATCATACTCAGCGTCATTAACCGGAAATTATCAGTGTGTGGTCACTAACATTTGCGGAAGCACAACATCAAACACTATAACAGTTACTGTCAGCATCGGAATACCTGCAACACCGGGAAGCATTACAGGACAAACAACAGGAGTTTGCGCTTCAACAAAAACATATTCCATAAGCGCAGTATCGGGAGCAACGGGTTACACATGGACAGTTCCTTCCGGAGCGAGTATCGGCAGCGGACAGGGAACAACAAGCGTGAACGTTGCTTTTACAAGTTCATTCGGAAGCGGGAATATTTCTGTCACTGCAAGCAACAGTTGCGGAAGCAGCGGTGCATCAAGCACCTCTGTAACGGGAGTGCCTGCGCAGCCGGGAAGCATTAACGGTCCTTCTTCTGTGTGCCACCACCAGAATAATGTTATCTACAATATTGCAGCTGTAACCGGAGCAACATCTTACACATGGACTGTTCCACCGGGAACACAAATAAAAACCGGGCAGGGAACAGTTCAGATTAAAGTTCGCTTTGGAAATTCAGCAGGCAACATCACGGTAAAAGCAAACAATGCCTGCGGCTCTGGGCCAATTCGTTCGCTTGCCATCGCCATGCCGTGCAGAGAAGGAGAAAATATTTCTTCAAATGATTTTGATGTAAACGTTTTTCCGAATCCTTCGAGCAGTGATTTCACATTTGTGATTAACTCTTCTGAAAATAATTCCTGCACCATCAGTATTTTTGATTTAACTGGAAGAGTTGTTGAAGCATATAAAAATGTTTCAGTGAATGAAGAATTCAAATGCGGAAAGGCACTGACGGATGGAATTTATTATGCAGAGATAATTTCGGGAGACCAAAGAAAAGTTTTAAAATTAGTTAGGCAGCGATAAATTGGTTTTGTGTTTTCATGTTGCGTTATCCCTGCCTTGAAAGAGGCAGGGATTTTTTTGTTTCAGATCAGAATTTTAACAAACGATAAACGCACTTCCGCACACACTTTATTTCCCTTAACGGAAAATAAAAACTTTGTGTTGAAAGAATAGTAAACTTTGCATCAGAAAACTTTTTTAAACCTGATTGTCATGAAAAACATTTTTAAAAAAATCTTCAGTTCGACTGAAGTCCTCCGGTATTCCGCAGGTAAAAAAATTATTGCTCTCCTCCTTTTTATTTTATCTAACAACGTTAATGCACAGACATGCCCGCCAATCTCTTACTATGTTAATTTCGGAACAGCAATGGAACTGCAATACGGAAATTCTTACAGTATGGGAATTTATCCGCCATACATTACCTATGGCTGTTACTACGATGGATATGGAGAAGAACAGATTCTTAAGTTCAATCCGCCAATAGGAGGAAATTATCAATTGACAATAGTTAGTTCTTTGTCGTCCCCGAATTATACTTATGGCAGCGAGCCGGTTAATGTTTTAATGAGACAAACAAACGGGTCATGTAACGTAGTGAACTATGCCTGCCAATGGGCGGATTCCTCTTCCTGGAACTTCAGTACCTACAGGGCTTATTATACAATTAATGTTCCCGTTGCAGGCGTCACGTATGATTTATTGTTAGATGCGGTTGACTCTTCTTCATGGGGAACATTGTACGTCACTTTACAATGCGCCCCGCTTGCTAATGTTACTGCTGGAAATGTAACCTCAAACCAGGCAACCATAAGTTTTAACTGCAACTGTCCCAACCCGGCATACCTTGAATATGGTCCGGAAGGATTCAACCCTGGAACAGGTTCTGTTGCCGGGGAAGGAATATTGATTTCTTCTGCAACTTCCCCGGTTACACTTACGGGTCTATTGCCGTATACAAGATATGCTGTTTATATCCGTACAGATTGCGGAGGAAATTCTTCCGGCAATGGCGGGGTTTCTTTTCGCACACAACAGGACTGTGCATCGGCACCCGTGCTGCAATGCGGAAGTTTATTTGACTACTCAAATATTGACAATGGAATTTACGGTGTGTGGCAGAATTACGGATGTGGTCCGACCAATAACAATACGACTGAAAAAATTTTCCGCTTCACACCGCCAACATCAGGAATGTATAACATCAACTATTATGCATGCATGTGTTCGGCAAATCAGGCATCGCTTTATTATAAAGCAGCAAGCGGTTCGTGCGATTCAACTGGATGGAGCTGCATTGGAAATATTGGCACTTCCGTTCTGCCTCCTCTTACTTTAAGCTGGGGACCATTGGTTGCCGGCACAACGTATCTCTTAATGGCAGATGGTTTTTACCAGGGCGGATGGTATCGAAAATATTTTTCTCTTACCAATCAGAATGTTTGCACCGCTCCTCAACTTGAGAGCATCACTCAGTCATCTGTTACGTCTGTAAGTGTTAATGTTCCGTGGCCGTGCACAACATGCTATGGCAATAATCTCACGATAGAATACGGACATCAGGGTTTCACGCCCGGAACGGATGCGAATCCGGGAATCGGAGGAACAGTGATAAACGGCATCACTTCTTTTCCGATCACACTCAACGGACTGACTTCAGGAAACACATATAATGTTTATGCAAGAAACAATTGCGGTTCACCTAATGGATTCAGCGCTAACTCAAATATGATTGCATTCACCATGTGTTCAAAAGCTCCGTCATATGTTACGGCTTCTCCTGCAGGTCCGCGTTGCGCAGGAAATAATATAACGCTGACTCAATCGGGTGGTATCCTTGCACCGGGAGCCGATTATTTCTGGTACATGGGTTCATGCGGAGGAACACTTATGGGAACAGGTTCGTCCATTGTTGTCACTCCGACAGTAACAACTACATATTATGTGCGTGCCGAAGCCGGTTGCGGAAATACAATATGCACTGCAATCACAATTACTATTGATCCTGTGGTTTCAGTGACAACATCGTATCCGGTTACATTCTGCGGACCCGACTACATTTATCTTTATGCTTATGCCACATACGGTTCCACCTTTCAATGGAGATTGAACGGTAATATTATAACCGGAGCAATATCAAGTTCTCTATCCGTTTCAGCGAGCGGGAATTACGATTGCATTGCAACAAACGCTTGCGGCAGTGCAACATCAAATATTATTACCGTTACGGTTAATACAATTCCTTCGGCTTCCATCACTGCCGCAGGACCAACATCGTTTTGCGCTCCCGGTTCAGTTACACTTAATGCAAACACCGGAGCGGGATTGTTATATCAGTGGCAGCTCAACGACAATAATGTTACAGGTGCAACTTCGTCCTCATATGCGGCAACAGCTACGGGAAATTATAATTGTTTAGTGACAAACAGTTGCGGCAGCGTGCTGTCAAATTATATTCATGTTCAGGCAGATGTTCTTCCTTCTGCTGTCGCCACTGCCGGAGGCCCCACTTCCATTTGTATGTACAGTCCGGTAACGCTGAGTGTAAGCACCTGCTATGGATGCACGTATCAATGGCGGCAAAACGGAATTAATATTTCGGGAGCAACTTCGTACTACCGTGCTGTGTCTGCAACAGGTAATTACGATTGCTTTGTTACCAACACATGCGGACAGAGAACATCAAACAGTATTGCAGTTACTGCCGTTGGTTATCCTCCTGCAACAATCACTGCCGCTGGCGCGACAACGTTTTGTTCTTCCGGCTTCGTCTTGCTTAATGCAAATACAGGTGCGGGACTTACATATCAATGGCGAAAAGACGGAGCAGCTATTTCCGGAGCTACTCAGTCCTATTATTATGCGAACTCGTCAGGAGGTTATAATTGTTTTGTGACAAACATCTGTGGATTATCGTCATCAAATTATATTACAGTAACAGTGCAATCTACTCCGGTAGCAAGTATTACATCTGGAAACCCGGCAGTATGTTCTCCCAATACATCATTCCTTTATGCAACTTCATCCGGTTGGGGATGGACATATCAATGGAGATTGAACGGAGGAAATATTTCAGGCGCGACTTCAACCGCTTATTATGCTTCTGTCACAGGAAATTATGACCTCATCGTTTCCAATAGTTGCGGAAGTGTAACTTCAAATTCGATTTCAGTCACCGTGAATTCAGCTCTGACAGCGACCATAAGTGCAACCGGCTCAACCACGTTTTGCTTTCCGGCAACGATTACTCTTAATGCAAACACCGGCAGTGGACTCTCGTATCAATGGAAATTAAACGGAATAAATATTTCCGGAGCAACTTTGTCTTCTTATTCAGCATCCATATCAGGAAATTATAATTGTGCTGTGTCCAATTCATGTGGAAGCGCAACTTCAAACAGTATTGCCGTTACTGCTAATGTCATTCCTGCAACACCCGGAAGCATTACAGGACAAACCGGAGGTATTTGCGGATCAACTGCTTCGTATTCAATCAGCCCTGTTACTTATGCTACAACTTATAACTGGATTGTACCGGCAGGAGCAACCATAACCAGCGGGCAGGGAACAACAACCGTCACGATTTCATTCATCAGTACTTTCTTAAGTGGAACAATTTCCGTCACCGCATCAAACAGTTGTGGAACCAGTGGCTCATCGGGAATTGCAGTTACCGGAATTCCGGCACAGCCGGGAGCAATCAGCGGTCCAACATCTGTTTGCCAGAATCAGAACAATGTAATTTATTCAATTGCCGCTGTTTCGGGAGCGACATCCTATACATGGACGAAACCTGCAGGTGCAACTATCAATTCAGGACAAGGGACCACTTCAGTAAACATCAAGTTCGGAAAGAAATCCGGAACAGTTACCGTAAAGGCAAATAGAAGTTGTGGCTCAAGCGCTGTTCGTTCGCTTTCTGTGGCAACGCCATGTCGGGAAGATGTAAGCAATATTGCAGATAATGATTGGGAAATAAATGTTTTCCCGAATCCTTCAGATAATGATTTCACTTTTGTGATTAACTCGCCTGAAAATAATTCTTTCTCTATAAATATTTTTGATTTGGCAGGAAGAGTTGTTGAATCGCATCAGAATATTTCCGGAGACAAAGAAATCAAATGCGGAGAAAGATTGATTGATGGAATTTACTATGCTGAAATAATTTCAGGAGAGGAGAGGAAAATTGTAAAACTGGTGATGCAGCGATAAGGTTTGTTTTTTGTGTTTTCATGTTGGCAACGCCCGGACGATAAATGTCAGGGCGTTTGCTTTTATGTAAGCCCCGATTTTTTTGAACTAAATTTGCGCTCCGATGGAAAACAACAAATATTGTAATTCACTTACCCATTACTCGCGCCTCAAAACAAGAGAGGTGAAAGTTGGAGATGTCGGTATTGGCGGCATCAATCCCATCCGTGTTCAGAGCATGACGACCACGGACACCATGGATACTTTGAAAACTGTTGAGCAGGCAATCCGCATTATTGAAGCTGGCGGAGAACTTGTCCGTATCACAGCGCCAAGTATCAACGAAGCAAATAATCTTGAGAACATAAAAAAAGAATTACGCAAAAGAGGATACAACACTCCGCTTGTTGCCGATATACATTTCACTCCTAATGCCGCAGAAATTGCGGCACGCATCGTTGAGAAAGTCCGCGTGAACCCGGGCAACTATGCAGACAGAAAAAAATTCGAACATATTGAATACACCGATTTAGGTTACGAAGAAGAACTTGAAAGAATCCGCGAACGTTTCACTCCGCTTGTAAAGATTTGTAAAGAGTATGGTACCGCAATGCGCATTGGAACCAATCACGGCTCACTCAGCGACCGCATCATGAGCCGCTATGGCGACACACCGCTCGGCATGGTTGAAAGCGCTATTGAATTTCTCCGCATCTGCGAGGAAAATAATTTTTATGACATCGTGCTCTCCATGAAATCGAGCAACCCGATTGTGATGGTGGAAGCGTATAGATTGCTTGCGAATAAGATGATGGAGAGCGAAAGAAATTATCCGTTACACCTTGGCGTTACTGAAGCAGGCGAAGGCGAAGACGGAAGAATAAAATCTTCTGTCGGCATCGGAACATTACTCGAAGACGGACTTGGTGATACCATCCGTGTTTCTCTTACCGAAGACCCTGAGTTTGAAATTCCTGTGGCAAAAAGAATAGTTGAAAGATATACTAAAAGGAAATCGCAGGAATCAACTTCAAACTTCAAACTTCAAACTTCAAACTTTTCTCCTTTCGAATATAAGCGAAGAGAAACCAAACCTGTCCACAACATCGGAGGTCACAACGTTCCCCGTGTGATTGCCGACTTCTCGCAAAAGGAAAAATTCACCCGCGCGACTTTTTTCTCCATCGGGCATAACTATTCTGTTCCGCTAGACAAATGGAGCGCCTCAGACCAGGCATGCGATTATATTTTTCTCGGGGATAATGTTGTTGACTTTAAAACTCCTGAAACTATGGGATTGATTTATAATTATTCGACTTGGAAAAATCTTGCTGACCAAAGAAATGCATATCCGCTTTTTACAGCAGAAGAATTCCAAAGTGCACAGGAAAAATCAAGTGAGCTGAATTTTGTTGCTGTAAGAATGGAGATGCTGAAACAAGTTCAGCATGACAACACAACTGTTTTTGTCTTAGAAACGAGTAACGCACATGGAATGGCACAACAGCGAAGAATGTTCTTTGAATTACTCTCTCAGGGCAGGAATGTTCCTGTTATCGTTAAAAGAAAATATCAGGACATTACGGAAGAACAATTGCAACTATTTGCATCTACTGACATCGGAGCATTACTCGTTGATGGTTTCGGTGACGGAGTATGGCTCACGCATGTCTCCGAACTCCGAACTCGGAACTATAAACTCATCAACACAACTTCCTTCGGAATACTTCAGGCAACACGCACCCGCATTTCCAAAACCGATTATATCTCCTGTCCTTCATGCGGAAGAACTCTTTTTGAATTGCAGGAAACCACAGCGCGTATCCGCGCAAAAACAAATCACCTGAAAGGTTTGAAGATTGCCATCATGGGGTGCATCGTTAACGGTCCCGGTGAAATGGCTGATGCGGATTACGGATATGTTGGAACTGGTGTCGGAAAAATAAATCTCTATAGAGGAAAAGAAATTGTCAGGCGCAATGTGCCGACAGACGAAGCGGTTGATTCACTCATTGAACTCATTCGGGCGAACGGAGATTGGGTGGAGGAAAAGAAAGAAGTTGGCAGTTTGCAATAGGCAGTTTGCAATTAGCAAAAAGCAACCTGATTATTTTTCTTCCAGATATTTTTTCCACGGCTTCCAGTAAAAATCAACCCAACCGTTTTTCAGCATTGCTGCCTGGTTATCGGGGACGTTGGCGTGAATCATTGTCAGCACGGCATCGTTTTTCTTTTGCTCAAATGAAAGAATGAAAGTTGAATCCATGTCTGATTTTTTCCAGTCGCCCGCACGCCACGACTGCACGATTAGCTTATCTTTCACAAGCTGAATATTTTTTCCCCAGCAGTAGCCGCCATGAGCAGAAAACAATGCCCCTTCCTTTGCAGATATTTTTGCAGGATTATTTCCTGTCATTTTTGTGTGCTGGCTTGAATTCAGAAACATGCTGTAAAGCGCATGTGCTCTTGCATTCTTGAAAATAATTTTTTGTGTGATGGTTTTAGACATCGTATATGGATTACTAAAATATTTTAAGAAGTTTTATTCTGTTGTTCGCGTTTCAGTTTTTCGTATTCACGTTCGGCACTTGAATCTTTGTAGGAATGATATGCTTCATAATAACTGAACGCAATTCCGATTCCCCAACCGAGTGTTACCCATGCAGGCCAGGGAATGCCGTTTTCACTTTCCCTGTAACCATCAGTGAAATACCAAATAGCCCAAAGAAAAAGATTAATGATTACATACTTAAAAAGATGGCGTTTGAAATGCGCTCTCTTTTTGGCAACCTGCCAGAGGTTTTCGTCTTTTTGTTCCATGATTTTTATTTTAGAGTTAGTATTGAAATTTTATTGTCACAGATTCACAGATTCGAAAATTGATTTCATGAAATTTAATCTGTGAATCTGTGGCAAGTATTTTTAAATTAAATTTTCCCCCAGTCCTCAATTTCTTCATTGCCCCACAGTTCAGGATAAAAAATTCTTTTCTGAATTCGTGGCGGAAGATATTTCTGCCAGTTGGTTCCGCCCGTTGCGGGCACATCGCCCTTTTCCGACTGCATATATCTTGCTGCTGATTTGTAATGCACAAGGGGCCAGCGAACATTAACATTCATATCAAATTCCTTCAGTGCCTGTATTAATTCAGAATTATTTATTTCTTCATTGCTCAGCGATTTGTATTTCGCCCAAAGATTTTTAGAGCGGCAATCGCTGGCAAGCTGAATTAATTTTTCGGAATATTTTTTCTCGAACTGTTTCAGCGTCAGTGTTTTTTTTCCTGAGGCAAGGTCGGTGGCGCCTTTTTTCCAGTAAACATTTTCGAACATTTCTTCGATGGATGAATTTTTATTTTTGAAATTCTCCCTGACGTCCTTATCCACCAGGTTGATAAAATCGGTTGCGCAGATTTCAATCATGCGGTATTGCGCACTCTGGAAACCGCTGCCTGGGAGCAGCGCCATGCGGAAACGGAGAAACTGGTCTTTCTCCATTCCGTTAATCATGATGTCGAAAGATTTGGTCAGCGCTTCGAAGTAGCTGTTGATTCTTTTTAGCCGCTCAACAAAAAAACTCACTTCTAATTTTTCTTTCCATCCGTGGTCTTCGCCATTCGGCAAAACATTGCGCCCGTTGTTGGCAATCTGTTCCATCTCATGCAAGGCGAGTTTGAAATATAGTTCCGTCACCTGGTGATACATGATGAAAATCATTTCATCAGGAAAATCAGTGCGCGGGTTTTGAAGTGTGAGCAGCTTGTCAACGTTGATGTAATCCCAATACGTGAGATAGTTTGAATAGAGAAGCCCGTCAAGATAGGAGTTCATGTCCTGTCCCATGACAGAGAATTTTTCACTGAGCAGTTCGAGGCGTTTTTTTATTTCGGGAGTGAGTTCCATCGGTGGAAAAAATTTCTTTGTGCAAAGTAAATAAAAAGCTGCTGGCTTTTGGCTCAAAAAAACAGAACGCGGATGACGCGGAAAACAAGGATTAAATATGATTAAAAAATTTATTCAACGCGGACAGTACGGTTGTGAGAATTCGGAAAGGTGATGAGCTAAACCCGATTGACCGACTTTTTCAGGAGGGAAAGCGGGCATGGAGGTTGTAAGTGTAACAACTGTCCGTTTCCAAAAACTTTCACGCCTCATCCTAAATCCTTCTCCAAAGGAGAAGGACTTAAAAAAAATTATTTCTCGATGGCGGGCTCGTTGGCGAGACCTGAGAAGTCAACCAAATCCATTTTGATGGAGCCGATGAGGATGTCGGTTTGTGCGCGGATGGGAATTTTGTTTTTGTCATCGCTCACCCAAACTGTCATGTCTTCTTTCTCCTTGAAGATGCGGCCTTCCTGCAGCAGCGGGCGGAATTTAAGGCAGCGGAAATCGCCTTTGCGGGTGCTGATGATTTCGCGTCCGATGAATTTTATGTTCATGGGCACAATTTCGTTGTCAATGAATGCGGTGATGGGATAAATCTGCCCAACGGTGGCATTGGTGAAGTCGAGTGTGCGGGCGTAGAACGAAGCCGAAACCATGTCCTGAATATTATCCGGTACGGTGAATGTTCCTTTCACAGGGTCGCGGTAATTTCGTATGGCTTCGCACGATGCGGTTTTTTTGAACGGGTCGAACACTATGTCTTCTTTGATGGTGTATCCGCCTTCGTCAATGCGCCTGATGAACATCCACGGCACCATTGCCTGGCGGTCGATGTATGTTTCATATCGGTCGTTGACTTCGAAGAACCAGTTGAACATGCCGACTGTTTTTCCGGTGCCTACAATGTGCCACGTGGGGCGGCTTGCAAAATATTGATTGTCGGATTTCACTTCGAGCACCGCTTCGCCTGCGCTTATAATTCCATAGTGAACGCGGTATTTAAGAACCTCGCCTTCTTTGAACGCTTCGTTTTTTATTGTGCGGAGCGTGGTCGAATCCGTTGCGGTCGAATCATTCTGCGCGGAAACACCGGTGAAAAAAAATAAAATTATTGCAAGAATATTTTTCATGCTTCAGGAAAAGCAACTTTCATTCCAATGGGTTACGAATAACGAATACTTACAAATTTGCGAATGAATTGTAGAAAATGTTTTGCCACAGATTCACAGATGGATGATAATAATTTCTTAAAAAATTAATCTGTGAATCTGTGGCTGCTTTTTTTTCTACTCAACCGCTGTTCCGATTTCGTTTTGCTCAACATGTATGTCTTTGAGCTGCGGTAAATCTTTCACCGAACTGATTCCGAAATAATCCATGAATGATTTGCTCGTGACATAAATGAGTGGTCTGCCCGGAGTGTCGCTCTTGCCTTTGATTTCGATGAGTTCTTTTTCCAAAAGTTTCTGAATGGCGTAATCGCAGTTCACTCCGCGAATCTGTTCCACTTCGGTTTTGGTGATGGGTTGTTTGTAGGCGATGATAGAAAGCGATTCAAGCGCAGACGTAGAAAGGCGCTTGCGCGCTTTGTGCTGGATGAGCGCGCTCACCGCAGCAAAAAAATCTTTCTTGGTGAGGAACTGAAATCCTTCGGCAATCTCAACCAGCTCGAAAGAAAATTCTTCGGTAGAATATTTTTCTTTCAGCTCTGCGATGGCTTGCCGGATTTCTTCTTCACTCACTTCCCACTCAAAAGTGTTTTTAAGTGAGGCAATGATTTCTTTCAGCGTGATGCTTTCTTCGGAAGCGAAGATGAGGGCTTCGATGTTTTGTTTGAGGAGATTCATGTTATTTAGATTTACTTACAAAAATAGAACGCGGATGACGCGGATTGGTTATGATGAGCACGGATAATATTAACAATAACTACACAACAAGATTCACAATTCTCTCCGGTCATTGCCGCTTCAGTTGGTTGGCGGTGCCGGAAAGTTTTGTGCGATGAGGTCTTTGGATAGCTGGGTGAGCGAATATTTCTGAAAGCTGTCTCTGCGGATGAAGCCCTGCCTTTTCAGTTTCGGGGCATGCTTTTTAAAACCGGGAGCGGACAGCCCGGAGATTTTGCGCAGCTCCGGATAGGATGCCGTGCCCTGGTTGTGTAAAAGCAAAAGCTGGCTGGCAACGCTGCTCAGGGTATTGCGCTTAATGCTGACAGGATAAAATTTCTTCAGCGCCCGGCTCAATTTCCATACGGTGGTACTATTTATTTCTACCGGGTGAAGCGCTGTTACGGCAGCCGGTGCCGGATTCGCGGTTGTGCCACTGCCTTTTTCGGCAATGGTACTTCCAGCGTCTTTTATACCTTTGACTAAATCAGCAATGGTACTTCTAATGTCAGGAGTACCTTTCCCTTTTTCGGGAATGGTACTTCTTATGTCTGGAGTACCTTTCCCTTTTTCGGGAATGGTACTCCTTATGTCTGGAGTACCTTTCCCTTTTTCGGGAATGGTACTTCTTAGGTCTGGAGTACCTTTCCCTTTTTCGGGAATGGTACTTCTTAGGTCTGGAGTACCGCTGCCTTTTTCGGCAATGGTACTTCCATCGTCAGTTGTACCCTTGCCTGAAACGGAAGTCGTTAAACCGCTCAAATTTGCACTGATTACGTTTGCGAGAATGGTATTTTCTTTCTCAAGATACTCGATGCGGTCAACGAGGATGGAGATAATCCTGTTGAGGCGGTCAATTTCTTTTCTGGTATCGGCAGTTTCGTCCATGGCGGCTGGCGTGACGGTTTGCGAAGTTAAGGGATGGAAAGAATTATCGGGTTCATCGGGAAAGATGGCGCTTGAAAATTACATAATCCGGTTTACACCACAACATTCACAATCCTGCCCGGCACTACGATGACTTTTTTCGGTTGGTTGCCCTTCAGGAATTTCCTGGCTTCCTCGGATGTCAGCACTTCTTTTTCCACTTCTTCTTTTGTGAGCGACAGCGGAAGTTCGAGATTGAAACGTGTTTTGCCGTTGAAGGAAACGGGATAGGCAAATG
>DATDOJ010000185.1:0-2700 GCA_035293345.1 Bacteroidia bacterium | reverse complement strand
TGGACGGCAACGGATGACTGCGCTAATACTTCAACATGTTCAGCAACCTGGACATGGACGGAAGACACAACAGCTCCTGCGTTGACTTGTGCACAGAATGATACTATTGACTGTGAGCATTTAGATGACCCGTGGTCATTTACCGACCCAACTTCTTCGGATAACTGTGGAACTCCGACTGTTGTTATAAGCGACAGTAGTTCTGTTACCAATCCTGATGGTTCGGAAGAGCACTGCAGAACCTGGACAGCAACAGACGCTTGCGGAAATACTTCAACATGCACTCAGTGCATTCACAGAGATCCTCCATGTGTAGATACTTTGTATTGTGGATTCACACAAGGATTCTGGGGCAATGCAGGTGGACAGGATTGCCATGGTCAAACGACCACTCAAATCCTCCAGAGTTTGCTCACCACATCATTGAATATCGGCTGCAATCCTAATACATTTACGGTTGGAGTAGGTGACTATCAATGCATACTTGACAGATTGCCCGGTGGCGGACCTTCAGCACAGATATTCGGTACCAACACTTGCAATTCAATTGTTGGAATAGCATTGCACAGCGGCAACCCGGCAAGGTTCCGTAATGTTCTGCTTGCGCAAACCATAACCCTGATGCTGAACGCTCGCTACGATGTTAACCTTGGCGGATTGCAAATTGGCGGAATCTATATGACCACCCAGGGCTCTGACGGATGCGATTCAACTGCTGTTCCGGTTGGAAGCCCTCAGGTTTATGTAATACCCCAATCAATAATTACTTATCTGGGTGCAAACAATACGGTAAATGACCTTCTTGCGCTTGCCAACGATGCTCTCTGCGGTGCTTATGTTCCCGGTCCTGGAGACCCGACACTGGGCGACATCAACAAAGCCCTTGATGCATTCAACCAGGGATTTGACGAATGCAGATTCCTTGTAAGTTTCTCGAACACGTTGAGAGATGGTGCAATTATTGAATCAGATAATAATGACAGCTTCTCGATGATTGCTTATCCGAATCCGTTCAATTCACAAACGTCAATTGAATTCACACCGGATAATTCATGCGACAACCTGAAACTTGAAATCTTCGATGCAGCCGGAGCACAGGTAGCAATCCTGTTCAACGGACCTGCTCAGGAGGGCTCAACGTACAAGGTTGACTTTAACGGAGCGAATTATCCTGCAGGTGTTTACATCTACAGAATCAACACCGGAAGTGAAACATACTATGATAAGCTCATCCTTATCAAGTAAGTCCCGCTGACTCGCAAAACCAAACCCCCGGAGAAATTCTTCGGGGGTTTGGTTTTAATATCCGGCAGTAAGACCTATTTTGATTTCTTATTCAGGAAGATTCCAATCACAAAAACAATAGCAAGGGCAAAGAAAAAATTAACGGCAAGCGTGCCCCATTCGCTGGCTGCAAGTTTTTGTTTCCTGCTCATGATGAGAAGAGCCGCGAGAATACTCCCGATGAAAACAGAAATGACGATGATTGTAATGCGCCTGCGGTTGCTGAGCATAAGATTTTTTTTTCAAATATCCGAAATCATCAGGTTGCATCCGCGGACGTCTGAATAATCTGTGCGTCCGGAAATTTCAAAACTATTTCCTCCGGCTACTCTTCCAAAATCCTGCGTGGCGATAAAGCTGCACGAATAAATATTGGCAAGGTCAATTACATTCACGATGCCCTGCAAATTTTTTTCTGAAACATCAAACGGGTCATCAGGATTGCGAAGCATAATTTTCATCCAGGGAGGCGAATGGAATATTCCGTTTCCTTTGGAGTATGCCTGCGAAAGAAGTTCAGTCATTCCGTATTCGGAATGGACGGATGATAACTGAAACGCATTGCAAAGCTGCTGATGCAGTTCTCCGCGCGTCAATTCTTCACGCCTGCCTTTCATGCCTCCGGTTTCCATAACGGTGACGTTGCGCAGCGACAGAGGAAATTTTTCAGCGAAGCCGAGCAGCGCATACGAAACACCAAACAGGATAACTTTTTTTTCCTCTGTCATTAATTTTTTCAGCGTGAGAAATAATTTTTCATGGTCATCAGGATAAAAGCTGCTTAACGGATAACGGCTTTTCTTTATGAGATGATTTGCCATGAAAACGAGCGATGAATTTTCCCTTTCAAGATAGGAGGGAAGCAAAGCGAGAAAGCAGTAATCTTCAATGCTGCCGTAAAAAATCTTAAAGCATTTTTCAAAACTTCGGATGTATAATCCGGCATCGGCAACAAAATGTTTGCTTACACTATTTCCCGTTGTTCCGCTGCTGTGGAAAATTACTTCTTCGGTTTTTTCATCACTCAGAACTTTGTGTGATTTGAAAAACTCTATGGGCAACAAGGGAATATCACGAACCTGCTTAATATTGTCCGTCTTAACTTCTCTCAGTTTTACATACTCACTGTAAACTTTGCAATGCTGCACCTGATAATGGAATACAGCTAATGCTGCATCCGTAAAATCTTTTTCAGATTGTATGGAAAATATTTTGTCAACCGGGAAACTCATTTTGCAAACGTTGAACGGAGGTGAAAAATTCAGGATAAATATAAATGAATATTTTAGCAGAGATACTTTTTACGCATGGCTTCTGAAAGCGCAAAGAAAAAAATTCTTATCACCGGTTCCAACGGATTGCTTGGGCAGAAATTGGTTTACCTGCTGCGGCAAAGAAATGATGTTTCATTGATTG
>DATDOJ010000184.1:0-4148 GCA_035293345.1 Bacteroidia bacterium | reverse complement strand
GGGTTGCTATAACGTTGGTATTGGAATTGAATCAGCAAATAATGGTATTCTGGAGCGAATGGAAAAACAAATTACCATTGAGGAAATCACACGAGGAATTAAGGTTTTCAGAGATGCCGGTATAGAAGTGCTTGGCCAATTTGTGATCGGTGCTATTGGAGAAACAACACAGACATTTAGAGAGACACTAAATTATGCTGTAAATTCAGAACTGGATTTTGCACTTTTCTATTCTGTATTACCCTATAAAGGAACTTCGCAGTGGCAGTATGTTGAAAACCACGGAAAGTTTCTGCACCATATCATCCACGAGTTTCATGATATTAAACCTAGAGTGATATTTGAAACACCCGAATTTACTTATGAGGAAAGAGTTATTGCAATTCAACAAGCAAAGGAAGCGGGATTTTACGTAGACGATAACAGACTAAACTATGTTTTTGATTTTGGAAGGACGGCTGCCAAACATTTCCAGAGAGTTTTACCTGCTACAATTGGCAATAAACTGTATCTTGCCATGAAATCATTCTATAGAAATAAACTTAAAGATAAATGGATTAAACAGTAAACTGCTGCTAACATAAAGATTCCCCTGTAAATTAAATACACATAAAATCACAGGGAAGGGCAAAAAAATCCTGTATCACTTTTTTGTGATAGCTCTGAACTTTGCGTTGCCGTTTTAGATTAGCGTTTTTCTTTTCTGCTGAGCTGCTGCCTGAGTTGAAGTCAATTTAACCGGGATTTTGCAGTTCAAAAAGATTCAACACAGAGTTCACAGAGAAAATTGGAGTTACACAGAGAAAATCTAATCACAAGGTTTCAGACACTTTTGGTTCTGATTGCAGTCGGGGTTATTAAACATACTTAGTTCCCGTTGTTTTTCAATATTTTATTTGCCATATATTTACCGCCATCAACTAAATCAACCTGAAATATGTCAGCCAATAAATCACTGAAAGTTCTCGTCATCGAAGACAACGTGCAGATGGCGGAAATGATTAAAGACCACATCATGCAAAAGTTCAGCAGCGCAGATGTTTCCGTTTTCAACACGGGCGAAGATGCACTGAACGAAACCAAATCCGCTCCCGATGTCATCGTTTTGGATTACCAGCTCGACACGCAAAACCCCAAAGCGCTGAACGGAATCCAGATTCTGGGCAAGCTGAAAAAGCAATTCAACACCCCGGTGATTTTCATGTCGGCACAGGACAAACCGGAAGTGTCTGCCAACATTATCAAGTATGGCGCTTATGATTACGTGGTGAAAAACCGGGAGTCGTTTCAGCGGCTCGAAGTCATCATCAACAATATCCTTAACAGCAGGAATCAAAAACATCCCGATAGTTATCGGGACGGCTCGCAGAAGACACTCATCACCGTGCTTGTCGGCATCATCATTGTTTTGGCTGCTGTGATTGTGGTCATGTTGATGAACTGAGAAACAGTTTCATCTTTCAAAAACTGTTAAACCCGGATTTTTCAGTTGAAGAAAATTAAACGCAGAGTTTCACAGAGAAAAAGAAGAGAGCCGCAGAGGAATAATCCCGAATACTCGGGACTCAGCGGAACTCCGCGCATTCTCAGCGTCCTCAGCGGTTATATTATTTTTTAAAAAACCTATTATAAAATCCATGTTAAAAAGAAAATAAGAATTGAGTGTTACACTCTCTTATTCATCTCCCTGATTTTTTCGAGGTGCGCTTTTTTCTTTTCACTTCTTAATTCGTTTGAAGTGAGAGTGAAGTAATGATGCGAACTCAGAAAACTTTCCTGAAGTTTGTTCCAGTCCTTCTCATCTTTAATGCTTCCGTTCAGGTTCATTTCTTTCATCAGGTTGTTGCCGATGGAAAAAAAATCATCGCGCCCGAGGTAATCGAGGTCGGCATCGCAGATTATTTCTTCGAGGAGGTTATTCGGTTTTTGCGGATAGCACGTTGCCAGAATCATTCCGCAAATGGTTTCAATTTCTTTTTCGCTGTACCCGAAGCGCGGAAGATTTTCTTTCGCCAGGTCACAGCCAATCTGCTCGTGGTTCTTCGGATTCACCATGAATCCTGAATCATGAAATAAGACAGCAACGCGAAGCAATTCCATTTCTTTCCCTGAAACTTTTTCCCTCTCTCCTATCATTTCTGCCGCGGCAAGAACATCGAGCACGTGACCTACGCTGTGATAGTAGTACGTCTTCGGAATTCCGGATTCCAGTTTATCGAGAATATAAATTTTTGTTTGTTCGTAGCGTGTCATGTTCAATTAAGTTATTCGGTTATTAAGTTATTGGTTATTGAGTATGAAAGCACAGAAATTATTTTTTTACTATTAACTTAATAACCAATAATTCAATAACTGTTTTTTTCATTCCACTCCCAGCGAATTCTTTATCACTTTCTCCCTGAGCGCTTCGGGCGTGAATGGTTTCATCAGGTAATCGTTCATGCCGGCTTCGAAGCATTGGTCAATTCTCTCTTTCGTTACGCTCGCAGTCATGGCGCAAATGCGGATGCTGTTTTTGGGCGCGCCAATTTCGCTCCGGATAAAACGTGTTATCTCAAATCCGTCTATATCCGGAAGCTGAATATCCATAAGTATCATGCTGTAATCATTCGCTGAAGCTTTTTCAATGGCTGTTTTTCCGTTCTCGGCAACATCCACTTCAATGCCGGGGAAAATATCGTGAAGCGTATCCACGGCAACCATTTGGTTGAATTCATTGTCTTCTACGAGAAGAATTTTTCTGCCTTTCATATCCTGTATCGCAGCGTCTTCGTTCGCATGCATCTCTGACGGCTTGGGCGCTTCGCTGTAAGCAATCACGAAATAAAAATCCGAACCCGTGCCGGGCACGCTGCTGACTTTGATTTGCCCGCCATGCATTTCAACGAGTTGTTTTGAAATCGTTAAACCCAAACCCGTGCCACCGAATTTTCGTGTAGTGTCAGCCGATGCCTGTCCGAACGATTCAAAGATTTTGTCAATCTTATCGGCAGGAATTCCAATGCCTGTGTCCTGCACACTGAATCTTATTTCTTTTTTGCCGTCCATTTGTTTTTCCACAGATGCAGAAATTGTAACTCCGCCTTTCTCGGTGAACTTGATTGCGTTGCCGGTGAGGTTCATGATAACCTGCGTGATTCTCGTTTCATCTCCGATGACATACTCCGGCACACCTTCTGCGATATTCAATTTCACATTAATTCCTTTTTCTTCCGCCTTGAGTCCGAGAATGGTGTGAATGTTATGCAGTGCGGTATGCAGCGGGAAGGGAACTTTTTCCAACTCCATTTTTCCGGCTTCGAGTTTGGCGAGGTCGAGAATATCGTTGATGATGACTAAAAGATTGGCACCGCTTTTTTTAATTACGTTCAGATATTTATCCTGAAGTTCACTGACGTGCGATTTAAGAAGCAGGTTTGTCAACCCGACAATGGCATTCATCGGGGTGCGTATTTCATGGCTCATATTTGCCAAAAACTGGTCGCGGAATTTTTGGGTGTGGCGAAGTTCCTCAAGCGTTGCATTCAGTTCTGCTGTGCGCTCGTCAACCAACTTCTTTAATTTTTCTTCGCGCGTGCGTGCTTCCACCAGGGCGGCATCGTTGGACCTGCGCAGCCGTCTGTTGCTTATGGTGAAAATGTTGAACACAAGGCGAGGATGCTTAATGGCAAGCCAATAAAAATCGTCTTTCCTTATTTCAATTGTTTCAACTTCGGTTAAAGCCATCGTTGTTGCTGTTGCGGTTGCTTCAGCCAGAAAACTCTCGCCCATGATGGCGAGTTCGCTTAACTCAGCAAGTAAGATGTCCTCGTTATAAATGCCGACCTTTCCTCGCCTGATGATATAAAGTGCAGTTGGTACAGTGCCCTTTTCAATCAGCACGGCTCCTTTGGGATATATTTTTACCTCTGACTTCGACAGGACTTCAGCAATCACCTGCCCTTCAAGATGCAGGAATAAACCGCATTTTATCAGTGTGGAATCATGTTCTATCATAAAGCAAAGAAAGGAAAAAAATTTACTCCCGAAGCATCGCATAGGCGTCAACCTAATTTTAATTTTTCAATAAAGTTCAATCTATCCTTTCGTTTGTCGTAAGCGCAGTAGCGGAGTAACTCGGGGGTTAAAGTTCTGAAATTTTTTTCAAG
>DATDOJ010000183.1:0-10335 GCA_035293345.1 Bacteroidia bacterium | reverse complement strand
AATTGAAACCAACCCCGTTAGGCGAAGTTTCGCGCCAAGGCAAAAGCGAAAGACAACATCGCCTGATGAAATAAAATAAATTATCTGAACTTTACATCATAATAAATACCACCCATGCCCACCGAAGCATCCTACAATTACTTTCTCGATAACAAAGAAAAATGGTTAGCTGCAAATCCCGGCTTTTATGTGGTAATTAAAGACGGTAAACTATGCGGTATTTATGACTCTGAAATTAATGTGGAGGGCAATGCTCCTAAATACGGAAGTGATTTGCTTATTATTCATCTCGACCCTGAAGGAATAAAAGAATACAAACTTGTCGGTTTAAAACAATATCGGTTAAAAAATAAACTGTAATCCCGTCAGTCAAAGTTTCGCGCCAAGGCAAAAGCGAAAGGCAACATCGCGTGAAGAAATAAAATAAATTGTCTGAACTGTGATTAAGGTTGTCTGAACTGTGATTAAACTGATTAGAGTGATTGTAATGATTAAATAAAATAATAGAATACTAATCTGAGAAATCAAATGATTCCCCGCTCCTCTGAATTTAAAGTCCAGCGGACATCATTTTAAAAAATGAATATGATGAACAAAGAAAAATACGATAAGATTATTGAAATTCTTGGACCGGAAAGAATGGAAGCTCTTGAAAAAATTTATAAGAAGCACGGCAATTTTTATATTTATCCCGGAAGGCTTCTGAAAATAAGGCAGAATCCGAAACAAACAAAATATAAATTAGAAGATGCCATTGTGTTTGTGAAGGACAAAAAGAAAGCCGCACGAAAGAAAAAGAAAATCAACCAACCCCGTCAGGCGAAGTTTCGCGCCAAGGCAAAAGCGAAAGGCAACATCGCCTGAAGAAATAAAATTACTTTTATAAGCTTTATGCATCCTAAAGTAAAAAAATATGTATCATTTGTAAAACTCACATTTGATTTTAATGGAGAGTGTAAAAGATTTGAAGAAGATTTAAAATCATTCACAGAGGAGGTGGAACATTTTCAGAAAAGCCTGGATGAATGGATTCGCTCCAACGTTAGAATAGTAAAGCAAATGCCTGTACCCGAAACAGAGCATGCCTTTCATGTAATTGAAATCATGAAAAAGGCGAGTGACCTATCCAACAGCATGACAAATCTTTATAAAATGGAATCAGCATATAGTAAATTCATTACGGATTTTAGTAAAAAACTTCTTGCCATGAGTACGAACAAGAATGCAGAGCAATTAATCAAGGACTTACCTGAAAAGAAAAAGTTCTGTGAAGAAAGTTTTTCAGAAATAAGGAATAAAATCGTTATGCTGAAAACAGAAAGGAAGAATGTTGAACATCATTTTAAAGAACTGAAACTCTTCTATAATAAATCTTTAAATTAATGAATGAAATTAAACTTCCTTCAGGTGAAGTTTCGCGCGAAAGCAAAAGCGAAAGGCAACATCGCCTGAAGAAATAAAATGATGTGGAAAACATATTCAAAGAAATAACGTGTTAAAGATTTGGAAAGTTATTGAGAAGTTAACAGAGAAAATTCTATTCAACAAAACCACAAACTAAATGACAACAAAAAAAATCAGAAGAACACTCTTATTCTTATTTTTTTTTTCAACCGCCATTGTTAACGGACAACATTTAGGATTGACATTTCAGGATGCAGAGAAACAAGGAACAACAATTACACATCTTGACAGCATTTACAAAAGTGCTGTAGATGGGGATACTTCGCACGCTGTTTTTAAAACAGAAGCCGAACAACAAGCGTTGGGAGAAGCATGGATAAAATTGTTGCAGGACTTCGGAAAGTTTCTCACTGCACACAACTTCATTTGGGATAAACCGACAAGATGTTTCAACAGGATTTACTTCAACGCTTAGTGTTTCTTCCACCTCAGGATGCACAGGAACCGCTCAGACCACAGTGACAGTTAATCCGCTTCCTGTAGTTACAGTTTCACCTGCAGCAACAATCTGCGCAGGACAATCAGCAACGCTTGTTGCAAACGGAGCAACTACGTATTCATGGAGCCCGTCAACGACATTAAGTTCATCAACAGGTTCGAGTGTAACTGCGAATCCTTCTTCGACAACAACATACACTGTTACCGGAAATCTTCTCGGCTGCACTGCAACAGCGCAGTCAACGGTTATTGTGAATCCACTTCCTGTCGTTACTGTTTCACCCAACAGTTCAATATGCAGCGGAGACAGTGTTGTCCTCACTGCAGGTGGAGCAAATACCTATACATGGAGTCCTGCCAACGAATTAAATATTGCAACAGGAGCAATGGTTGTTTCACATGCGTCAGCTCAAATTACATACACAGTAACCGGAACAACAAACGGTTGTTCATCAACTGCACAAGTCACCGTCACAGTCAATCCGCTGCCGGCAGTAACGTTTTCACCAGACAATTCCTCAGGTTGTTCACCGCTGCTTGTCCAATTCACTGACAACTCCGTCACTACATCTGGTTCAGCATATCTCTGGAACTTCGGAGACAATTCAACAAGCACGTTGCAAAACCCTTCTCATTTATTTTTATCAGACGGAACTTTTTTGGTATCACTCACCGTTTCATCACCTGCCGGTTGTATAAATTCTTTTTCATCAACTGTAACTGTTAATCCGAATCCTGTCGCAGCATTTCTAATCACTCCGCCTTCAGCCGATGTCGGTGTAAAAATTGATTTTACCAACCAGAGTTACAGTAATATTGTTTCCTGGAACTGGAACTTTGTAACGGGCACGGAATGGCTTCAGTTCAGAATTCAAACTACACCTATGAGGAGGCGGGTAATTTTCCTGTGCTCCTTGCCGTCAGCAATATGCATGGATGTGTTGACACCGCAAGCGCTGTGGTCGTTATCACGGAATTAGAATTTGAAATCTGGATTCCCAATGTATTCACACCTAACCGTGATAACAGAAACGATACATTCACCGCTTCCGGAATCGGAATCACAAAATTCGACATGTCAATCTTCGACCGCTGGGGCATGGAAATTTTTCACACCACAGATATAAACAAAGGATGGAACGGACACATTCAGGGAAGCAGTACTGACTGCTTAATGGATACCTATATCTATTACATCAGTGCATTGGACAGCAGGAACAATGAACACCAGTTTATCGGTCGGGTAACGCTGATAAAGTAATTCTCCTGAAATTTAATTCAGCACTTGCGGGATACAATCTGCAATTCTGTACTTTGGCAATCATTTTTTCTACTTGCCATGCTCAACAGACGCCACCTCCGCATCAAAGTTCTGCAGGAACTATATGCCTTTTTTCAATCTGGCAGTGACGACCTTGCCGTTGCCGAGAGGAATATTTTCAGAAGCATTAACAAGATTTATGAGCTCTACATTTTTCTTCTGCTCTTTATCCGGGAGCTGTATGAATATGAGAAACGGTACTCGGAAGAGCGCCCGCAGCAAAAGTTTTATACTAAACAGGCGGAACAAAGCCCGGAGGTCTTTTCAAAGCTGAGCATTTCTCGTATGCTGAGTCACGATAAAAAATTTAATTCCGAATTGAACCGCCTCAAACTGACCTGGATGAACGATCATGAATGGGTGCAGAATATTTTCACACGCATCCGCAAGTCACCGGAGTATATGAACGCCTCCATAAAATCACCGGCAGATGAAATTAATTTTCTCTCATGGGTGATTGATTCGATGATTGTCAACCAGGAAGATTTTAAAGGTACATTGGAAGAAAAAAATATTCAGTGGACAGAAGAGTTTGAATTTGTTTGCCACAACCTTCATCGTACCATGCAGGACAGCATCAGCAAAAAATCATTGCATCTGCTTCGTTTATTCCGTGATGAAAAAGATGACAAGGCATTTGTCCGCGATTTATTTATGAAGACAATTTTGCACAGTGAAGAATACCAGAAGATGATTGCAGAGAAAACATTCAACTGGGAAGCTGATCGCATTGCCCTGATGGATATCCTGCTGATGAAAATGGCGCTCGCTGAAATGTGTTACTTCCCGACCATTCCTGTCAAAGTCAGCATCAACGAGTACATTGACATCTCCAAAGAATACAGCACACCCAAGAGCCGCGAATTCATTAACGGCATTATTGATAAACTTGCGATTGAGCTTCGCGGCAATGGCACCATTGTTAAGACGGGCAGAGGTCTGATAGAGCAGTGATTGTTGCTCAGAAAAATTATTTTTGCAGTCAGGCATTTTTAAATCATCAATCTTTAGCATGGGAAAGGTCTTAACATCAAGAAAAGAAAATTACGCACAGTGGTACCAGAATTTGGTGCTGAAGGCAGGGCTTGCTGAAAATTCCGCGGTGAGAGGATGCATGGTTATTAAGCCGTACGGCTTTTCCATCTGGGAAAAAATGCAGGCAGTGCCTGATAAAATGTTTAAAGACACCGGACATTCCAATGCATATTTTCCTCTGTTCATTCCCAAGTCATTTTTCAGTAAAGAGGCAGCGCACATCGAAGGGTTTGCGAAAGAATGTGCGATAGTCACTCACTACCGTTTAAAGAATGCCGCAGACGGAAGAGGTCTCATCGTGGATGAGGATGCAAAGCTCGAAGAAGAACTGATTGTGCGTCCGACTTCCGAGACCATTATCTGGCACACATACAAAGGGTGGATTCAATCCTACCGTGACCTTCCGATTCTTGTCAACCAGTGGGCGAACGTTGTGCGTTGGGAAATGCGCACTCGTTTGTTTCTGCGCACTACAGAATTTCTCTGGCAGGAAGGGCACACAGCGCATGCAACTTCTGAAGAAGCAGTTAAGGAAACAATGACCATGCTTGATGTGTACGCAACCTTTGCGGAAAAATATTTAGCGTTGCCCGTGCTCAAAGGAGTGAAAACAGCGAGCGAGCGGTTTGCAGGAGCGGTTGATACCTATTGCATCGAGGCACTCATGCAGGACGGCAAAGCATTGCAGGCAGGTACATCACATTTTCTCGGGCAGAATTTTGCGAAAGCATTTGATGTGAAGTTCACGAATAAAGAAGGCAAGCCGGATTATGTGTGGGCAACTTCGTGGGGTGTCTCAACGCGGCTGATGGGTGCGCTTGTCATGGCGCATTCGGATGATGACGGATTAATTCTTCCTCCGCTGCTTGCACCAATACAGGTTATTATTATTCCGATTTATAAAAATGAAGAGCAGGCAAAATTAATTTTCGAAGCAGCAGATAAAATATGCAGCGAACTGAAAGCTAAAAATATTCTCGCACAGGTTGACAAACGCGATACACAAACTCCCGGCTGGAAATTCGCGGAGTATGAAATGAAAGGCGTTCCTGTGAGAATTGCCATCGGTCCGCGCGATTTTGAAAATCATACCGTGGAAGTTGCAAGGCGCGACACAAAAGAGAAAAGTGTTTATCAAATCACAGACCTTTCGCTGAAGATTGAACATTTGCTTGGTCAGATTCAGGATAACATCTACAAGAAGGCGCTCGACTTCCGTGACACAAAAACTTTTCAGGCAGACACATATGATGAGCTGAAAAAAATTCTCGATGATGAAGGCGGCTTTGTTCTTGCTCACTGGGACGGCACAGCGGAGACAGAGGAAAAAATAAAACACGAAACTAAAGCCACCATTCGCTGCATCCCGAATGATGCCAGGCATGAGGAGGGAAAATGCATCGTCACTGGTAAGCCGTCACCTCGCAGAGTGGTGTTTGCCCGAGCATACTGAAATGGATAAAAAGGAATCCCCGAGAGGGATGATTTTAAAAATGCTTGCTGAGAAATCGCTTCTCAAGCAGGAGGTGTTTCATAAAACCAGACAAATATTTTCCGACTTAAAATCCACGCTCAAAGAAATCCATTCTGATCTCAAAGCATCCGTAAAGATTTACGAGAAAAAACTTTCCCTGGAATATTTTGAGAAGGGTGACTACGAGGTGGAGTTCCGCATCGCTGGCGACTCCATTATTTTTATGATGCACACCAACGTTTTCACATTCGACCGGGAACATAATATTTGGAAGACATCGTATGTGCAGGAAGATAATGCGCGGTCATATTGCGGGGTGATTTATATCTATAATTTTCTTGCCGATTCGCTTCGGTTCAGCCGGGCAAATGACGTTGGCTATCTCATTGGAAGGATTTTTGTAAACAAGGACCTGCATTTTTTTGTTGAAGGCAAACGCCAGATGGGATTTCTCTACAACGATTTCGCACATGCAGTTTTGGATAAAGACAACGTGCGTTCTGTTATCGAATCTGCTATTCTCTACTGCCTTGATTTCGACCTTTATTCTCCTGCTTACGAAAACGTAAAAGAAATTTCCGTTCAGCAGATTCTTGAATCAACACTACAGCAAAGAATTGTTACAGGCAAGCGGCTTGGCTTCCGGTTTCAGGCGGATGATGACACGGCTTAATTAAAATTCCGGAATGCTTTCTTCGCAGGGTATGAGAATATTTTTTTATGTTTTTCTTTTTCTTTTTATTTCTCAGAGTGATTATGCTCAGACCGGGAGTGATTCTTTCATTCAGATTCTCGGCATTGCTCAGGATGGCGGCTATCCTCATGCAGGATGCATGAAGCAATGCTGCACGCCTGCATGGCAAAATGATTCATTGCGGAAATACGTTGTGTCATTCGCTCTCGTTGATTCCTCCGAAAAAAAATGGTGGCTCTTTGAAGCGACACCGGATATAAAATTTCAACTTGAGTATTTTAAAAATCTCACGAACGGGCGTTACAATTATCTACCTGACGGAATCTTCATCACCCACGCACACATCGGTCATTATACCGGACTTATGGAATTCGGAAAAGAGGCGATGAATACCAAAGAGATTCCTGTTTATGTTCTCACGCGAATGAAAACTTTTTTAGAAACGAACGGACCCTGGAGCCAGTTGGTGAAGTTGAAGAACATTATGATACATCAGCTAACAGAGGATTCTGTTTTATTTCTGTCCGGTAAAATAAAGGTTGAAACATTTGGCGTTCCTCACCGCGATGAATATTCCGAAACGACAGGTTTCAAAATTTCAACCGGCAAAAAAAAATATTTATTCATCCCTGACATAGACAAATGGCAAAAGTGGAACAGGAATATTATTGATGAAGTGAAATCAGTTGATGTCGCTTTGCTTGACGGAACTTTTTACACAGGCGATGAACTGCCTGAAAGAAAAATCAGCGAAGTGCCTCATCCGTTGGTTTCAGAAACAATGGAACTTTTTAAGAACGAAAGCAGCAACATCAAATCAAAAATATTTTTTATTCATTTCAATCACACCAATCCGCTGATGTGGGACAATAACAGGAAAATTGAATTTGAGAACGGTAACTTTAGAATTGCTGAACAAGGACAAATCTTCTGACAGAAAACAGCAGCCAATCAGATGTTGAAAAGATTTTCAGAAGTAGCATCTCATTCTTGCCGCCCATAGTGTCCCCGAAGAAGTAAAAGTCCATGTAAATAATTGATATACATGGACTTTTACAAATAGGTCGTAGCGCGTACGGGAATCGAACCCGTGTTTCCTCCGTGAAAGGGAGATGTCCTAACCCCTAGACGAACGCGCCATAAATTTTTTAGGGGAGCGCAAAAATAATTTAAATTTTCAAACTCCGAAGCGGGACATTTATTTTCCGGGAATCAGTTGCTGGGTTAAAACGACTTTTATTAAATCGTCTTTGTAATCCGCTCCTGTTTTTCTTTCAAGTCAAATAGAAGCAGCCGTTTCATTCCAAACTATTTTTATAGACCAACAAACTTTTTCCATAGACGAACTCCACGTTAAATTAAGAATGAATGAAAACGCATGCTTCATCGCTGTATTCATCGGGTTGGTCTAAAATTTTTTGATTCATTTACAGCTGTATTTATTTTGAGCATGCAAAAATCAAAACCCGATTGGTGAAACTGTTGCAGAAATCCTCTTATGAAAAACAAAATATTCTTGCTGATGTTTATTGCTGTTATTGCATCGTGCAGTCAGCAGAAAACAGAACAGGCAAACGATGATGTATCCGAAAACATGAATAAAATATTTGACAACTACTACGAAGAGCGGCTGAAACTTTTTCCGCTCGAAGCCACTGCCATTGCAGACAATCGCTACAACGACCAACTACCCTGCGACATTTCTGATTCCTATCGCGCGAAACTGAAATCGTTTTACAAAAAATACTTAGATGAGATTTCCAATGTTAAGCGCGATGAGTTGATAGGAGAGGATGCATTGAGCCACGATGTATTCAAGCGCGAAATGCAAATACAGTTGGAAGGATTATCTTTTCACGACAACCTGATTCCGTTCAATCAATTTTGGGGAATGCACCTCACATTTGCGCAGCTTGGCTCGGGCGATGGAAATCAGCCATTCAAAACAGTGAAGGACTATGATGACTTCCTCGTAAGAATTCACGGCTTCGTGATTTGGTGCGATACTGCAGTTGCAAACATGAAGCGAGGCATGGAGCAGAAAATTGTCCTGCCAAAAGCGCTTGCGGAAAAAATTGTTCCTCAACTGCAGGCAATGGTGGTGAAGGAGGTTAATGAAAGTGTTTTCTACAGTCCAATCAAAAAACTTCCTGATTCATTTTCTGCTGATGATAAAAGACGACTCACAGATGAATACATAAAAGCAATTTCCGAAGAAGTGATTCCGTCCTACAAAAAGTTGGCTGACTTTGTAAAGGATGAATACATCCCGAATTGCAGAGCGACTGCCGGAATCTCAGATGTTCCCGGTGGAAAAGAATTGTACGCCTATCTCGCAAAATTCTGGACGACCACCACCATGACGCCTGATGAAATTTTTGAAACAGGTCAGAAAGAAGTGGCGCGTTTGAGAGCGGAAATGGAAAAAATAAAAATCGAAACCGGATACACTGGTGACCTCAAATCATTTTTCAATTATCTGCACACGGATAAAAAATTTCTGCCGTATAAAGAGCCGGCAGAAGTCATCAAGTCATTCAAGGATATTGAAGCTCGCATGCAGCCGCAGTTAAAAGAACTTTTCAATCTTGTTCCGAAAGCAAAATTTGAAATCAGGCAGACAGAAAAGTTCCGTGAGAAATCTGCAAGTGCGGAGTACAATCAATCGGCACCGGATGGTTCGCGCCCCGGAATCTTTTACGTGCCCGTTCCCGATGCAGTAAAATTCAATTATGTAGGCAATGAATATTTATTCCTGCACGAAGCCATTCCCGGACATCATTACCAGATTTCCATTCAGCAGGAAAACGAAGTGTTACCAAAGTTCAGGCGCTTCGGATGGTATGGAGCGTATGGAGAAGGATGGGCGTTATACACCGAGTTGCTTGGAAAGGAATTGGGATTATACACAGACCCATATCTTTATTTCGGAAGTTTGAATGCCGAAATGCACCGTGCCATTCGATTGGTGGTTGATGTGGGCATGCACATGAAGGGCTGGACGCGCGAACAGGCAATTCAGTTTTCGCTGGAGAATGACGCAGAGAGCGAACCCGATATCATTGCAGAAATAGAACGCTACATGGCAATTCCCGGTCAGGCGCTCGCGTATAAAATCGGTCAGTTAAAAATTATTGAAATCAGAAAACGTGCAGAGCAAACACTCGGAGAAAAATTTTCCATTCAGAAATTCCATGATGAGGTCTTAATCAGCGGCTGCCTGCCGATGGAAATTTTTGAAAGCAAAATGAACACGTGGATTGAATCGCAGAAATCAATTGCACAAAAGTAAATTCGAGCTAAGCCCCTCTCTTTCGGAGAGGGGTTGGGGTGAGGCGCATACATAAATGAAAAAAATAATTTTATCCGTCATCTTTTCATCTGTCTGTTCTGTTCTCTTCGCGCAGGATTCAATCAAGGTCTGCCATGCCGCACGGGTTTCCGCTGCTCCGAAAATTGACGGAGTGCTTGACGATGCCGCATGGAATAATGCCGTTCCGTTAAGTGATTTCGTAATGTCGAGACCAACAGAGGGAGGAATGCCTTCTCAGAAAACCGAAGTGCGCGTGGTTTACGATGACCGCGCAGTTTATGTCAGTGCGATGCTATACGATACTAATCCCGACAGCATCCTCCACGAACTCGGCAACCGCGATGATTACGATTTGAACGCAGATGCTTTCCGCTTCGTCATTGACCCTTACAATCTGCGTCAGGATGCTTTTGATTTTGGCGTGAACGCTGCAGGTGTTCAGGCAGATTCAAAATTCAGCGACTACACATTTAATGCTGTCTGGAAAAGTGCGGTGAAGATTAATGACAAGGGCTGGTGCGTGGAAATGGAAATTCCGCTCTCGGCAATCCGTTTTCCGAAAAAGCCGGTGCAGGAATGGGCGGTACAGTTCACAC
>DATDOJ010000182.1:0-7085 GCA_035293345.1 Bacteroidia bacterium | reverse complement strand
TTTTGCATCGGCTTGATTTTGTATATAAGAAACCCAAAATTGTACCGGGAAAAGCCGATGCGGAACAACAAAAAAAATTTGTGCGAAAGTACCGGAAACTCAAGGCACACAAGGCGCAAGAAGATCAAATATATTTTGCAGATGGCTGCCACCCGATGCTCAATCCCATTGCCGGATATGGTTGGATAAAAAAAGGAATACAAAAAGAAATTCCATCCAACACCGGCAGAGAGCACCTGAACCTAAACGGAGTATATAATCCTCAAACAGGTGAAGCCATCATCCTGGAATCAGAAACAGTTAATGCACAATCAACCATTGAATTGTTTGCAAAAATAGAGCGCAAACAAACCGAAGGAAAAATATATTTTATATCAGATAATGCCCGATACTACCGATCGCAACAAATCAAAGAGTATTTAAGGAAACATCATCGGATAAAAATTATTCCCCTGCCTCCATATTCTCCCAATCTCAATTTGATCGAAAGACTATGGCATTTCTATAAGAAAAAAGTTCTCTATCACGCACACTATCCCGACCTCAACCAAATGCGTGATGCAACGAATATTTTCTTTAGAAACCTCAAGCATCATAAAGATGAATTAAAAAACCTGATGACGGAAAACTTCCAAATAATCAAACCGAATTTTTCGGAAATCTATTTGTAATGGGTATAGCATACAGCGATAGGAAAAGCAAGCGCATTTATTTTGCTTCTGTTCTAATGACGGTTGCCGGCATATTAACAGGCATGGAAATATTTGTCAGAATATCATCCGGAATAATTTTGATTTTTGTATTTATACTTCTGATAGTGCTTCATCCGAAATACAAATTAAATTTAGTTTTGTTTTTATCCGGTGTGTTCTTAACGCTTCTCATCTATTTTAATTTCCTGCAACCCTTCGATCAATATTATGAAGGAATAAAAAATATAATTTATTTGATTGTCGATGAAAATCCACATTCAGCTTCCAGTATTGCCTCGAAGATTTTCGATAGCGGGGTTGCTTTTTTAATAATGATAATTTATTCCTTGTTAGCTTCTGGCGCATTTGCCTTGATAATTAAAAAACATATAAAATATTCTAATTTATCTTCTGCATTTAAAGTCATTAGACTTGTTGCGAAATAATTTTTATGCCTCTTGAAACTATTGCCAGTAAAATGTTTGTGGGATTTTTATAGGGAAACCCTTTGAAACGCAGGACAAACAAGGATTCTGGACACATGATTTTTTATTTCGCAACAACTCTAATACATAATTCTATGCCTGTGCTATTCCCGAGGTAATCAAAATTCAGCCAACTTCATTTACCTTTGGACAGGGAGTTTTTTGGACCCCAACCGGCATGCGACCATTACGATTTGATTTCAATGCACTATTCGGGCTGATGGTTATTTCCCTGCCGCTTTCAGTAAAAATATTTTTCCCTCCCATTAATACAGAAATTATTTATCCTGCAGAAATATTAATCGGGCTAATTGCATTAATATTTTTTTTTACCATGGTTTATGACAAGGAAAGAAAATTTATCCCCGGGGCGGAATTTTTCAAGCACCCATTGACACTTTTGATTTTGCTATATCTCATTGCCAATATTCTTTCGACAGTGTTTTCTACAATGCCTCTGGTTTCTATCAAAGCTTTGATAGTGAAGATTTGTTATGTTGTTGTATTTTATTTTATAGTACAGGCATTCATAAAATCTTCTTTTGAAAGCTACGCTGAAATGATAAAGATTTATGGAATCTGTATGACAATAGTGGTAGTATATTCATTGGCAGGTCATTTTCAATTTGGGCTCACCAAAAAAAGTTCGGGTTTTATTTCCTATCCTTTTTTTGCAGACCACACAATATATTCTGCTGCTTTAGCTTTTATCATTCCGGCATTTATCGCATTCTTTTTCTTTCCAAAAGTTTTTGAAATCAAAGCCGGTAAGCGCGCAGTTTTTTTTCTTGTCATGTTGCTTTTTTTTGCAGCATTGTATTTTTCATTTGGACGTGGTGCATGGATTAGTTTAATGGCTGCGCTTATGGTATTCGTGCTTTTCATGTTGCGCATTCGGTTCTACCAATTAATATTACTAATCTCTGTTTCTGTATTACTTCTGTTTTATAACAGGGAAGCCATAGTCTCTTCGTTCGAGAAAAACAGAATTAACTCCAATGAGATAAACGCAGGATTATTTGAGCAAGTGTTTTCGCTTACGAATATAACCAATGATTTAAGTAATGCTGAGCGTATTAATCGCTGGAGTTCCGCTTTGAACATGTTTGTTGACAGGCCCTGGTTTGGCTTTGGCCCGGGAACATATCAATTTCAATATTTTGATTATCAAAGAAAGGAAGACATGACCCCTATTAGTAATTTGAATCCCATCCCTCCCGGGGCGACAACTTATTTCTGGTCGCCCGTCACAGGACTTAAATTACCTCAATCTTCCTCGGCATATCAAGGAAGTGGCGGGTCAGCACACTCAGAATATTTTTTGGCATTGTCCGAAACAGGAATTTTGTCTGTCATTGCGTTTATCGGATTGCTATTGGTTGCTCTAAAGACAGCGTTACGAATATTTTCTACCACTACAAAAATGAAAATGAAAATTATTGCCATGATGGCTATGTTAGGACTTGTAACTTACTTTGTGCATGGGCTATTCAATAATTTTTTAGATGATTGTAAGTTAGCGTTTTTATTCTGGTCTTCCTTAAGCGTAATCGCAGGCATTGCCAGTCATTCATATGTCCAAAATGAAAAATAAAATTATCATATTTTTACTACCTCAATAATTGCTAAATGGCTACAATAAAAAAAACTGATGGAGAATTATTTTCAGAGTTATTATTTCTGCTGTATAAAATGCGCGGGCAGCTTTCAATAATCTGCGTTTCCGTTTTTATTATTTCGATGTTACTGTTCAAATGGTACTTTATTCATTACACGTCCAGCGTGACTTTTTTGATTGATACCTCCGACCCTGCACAGGTGTCCTCTTCTCAAACAGAAGAATTTGCTCTAAGTCATTTGAAAGAAATAAGCAACAACAGAATGTATGCTATTCTTTTTTCCGATGAAATGGTAAACCGCCTCGAAGCTGATATAAAAATTTGTGAGCATTTTAATTTGGACAAAACCAATCCGGAATTCGTGCATGATGCGCGCAGCATTCTGCAGTCAAAGATTAATATCGTGAAAGGACCATACAATGTAATCAGACTTGAAACGGTAGATCATGACAAAAAATATGCTGCGCTTTTCGCAAATGCAGTTTATGAAAACCTTGCGGCAATAAACCGGCAAATCATGATTAATAATCTTATTTACAAAAAAGAAGTTTATCGCCTTAATTTAGACAGGTGGGTATCACAAAGCAACAAGGATGCTGAAAATTTTCGTCAGGCACTTTATCAATTGCAAACTTCGGGAAAATCGACACGGGAAAATCCTGATGAAATATTTCTGTTAAAAAGAGATTTGCTGAATCTGATTTCCCAATATGACAGATCTGCATCTGAACAATTAAAATATGAATTTAAATATCAAATGGCTTCAGATGCTATTATTGATTCCACCTTGCAGACTTTGTACTTAATCAACCGCGCATACCCTCAAAATAATTATTCCTCCTATTTCCGTGCTGTAATGTGGAGTACAGGACTTTGCATTGCCGGAGCAATCTATTATTGCATAATGATCTTTTTGGTCCAAAAGTATAAGCACAATATCAAGAGTATAATTTCTACTCATCAAAACGAAATCCATTTGAATGAAATCCGCACAGGGAATTCTAATAAAAACAATGAGAAACTTTATGATTTAAAAAACTCTGAGACCGAGGCATAAAATCTATTCTCTCCAAATCAATTTGTTTTTTTTCTAAATCCTTATTTGCCGCCCTATAAGAGTGGGGATTGGTGCACTTTAACTCAAACGACCTCTTTTTCCGCTTACCTATTTAGTCCCATGATACCGCGAAAAATTTTCCTGCCTAACTGAGAAAGAACATAAAATTGGTTATTATGCCATTTTCGAATCTTGACTATAGTTAGTTAAATAAAAAAACTCCCGCCAGTGGCGGGAGAAAAATAAAATGGTTAATAATAATTTTAAAACGAACCGAAGTAAGGCAGGTTCACGGGTGTTTCCGTTGACTTCTCCTCAAAAATATTTTTCCTCTCCTCTACCCTGCCTGCCAGAAATTTTCTGAATGCTTCCGCTTCTTCTTTGTTATCGCCAAGATGCGCTATGTATTCGTCCACCGACATTTTTTCGGCAGCCGCAATGCCTTCGAGCTTGCCGAAAAGGCGCTGAAGTTTTTTCAGTTCTAATTTTTGTTCTCTTGTCAGGGACATGGGTGAAAAAATATCCGGGTGCAAACTTATTATTCTTTTATGACTTTCAAAATCTGTGTCTTTTCTCCTGCAATTATCCTCATTAAATACAGCCCCGAAGATACGGCTGCATTTTCCGTACTTATTTTTATTCCCGCTGAACTTTTCAACAGCTCACTTTTAGCAACTATTACTTTCCCGTTAATATCCAAAAGCTGCCATGAAAGTTTTCCTGAGTAGGGTTTGTTGAAGTCAACATAAAAAACATTGTTGAACGGATTGGGAGAAACCGAAGCCACGGCAAACGGCTTGTTACTGTTTTTAGTGACGGCAATGATGCCTGAGAAATTTTCTTTTCCGTCAAAGTCAATCTGTTTGAGGCGATAATAATAAAGGTCGGTTGCAATATTTTCGTCTGTGAAAGAATAATTTTTTACCCCGTTCGAATTGCCTGCGCCTTCAGCAAACCCGATGGCAAAAAAATCTCTCCCATTCACGGAGCGCTGAATTTCGAAGCCGCTGTTGTTGGTTTCGGAAGCGGTGACCCAGTACAACTCGTTGTGATTTGCGAATGCTGTTCCGGTGAATGAAATAAGTTCAACCGGAAGCGCATTGTTGCTTGGTCCTAAGATTTCAAAATTGTCTATCGCAGCTCCGGCATCATTAACCGATTCATCTGTTTTAAAAACAAAACGGAACGCCACTGTTGCATTGCCTGCGAGGAAAGAAACGTCTTTCGATTTTTGTATGAACGATGCTGCCTGTGCGTTGAAGTACGGTTCACCGAATGGAAACGCAGTGGACTGGGTTGTATTCGGGAAATCATACCACCCGGCTGCCACAGCGCCAAGGATAGACCATGTCTGTCCGCGGTCGAGCGAATATTCCACGCGGTATCCGTCCCATCCTGTTTCAAATTTGTGCTTGGTGTAGAAGCGAAGCGTATATGTTCCCGCAGCGGTGAAATTAAAATCGGGAGTGTACAAGCGTGAAGTGGAATTGGAAACATAATTTCCAACCAATCCCGTCACCCATGCATTACTTCCGCTGAAGGTGCCGCTCTTGTTTGCAACGGCAGAGTTCCCTCTCTGAAATGCAGTTCCGAAAATTGTTTCAACGCCAAAGTCAAGAACATTCGTTTCAAAGTCACCGCCTGATGCGGGGCTGTATGGAGTTCCCAAATCAGGCAGCACCTGTATGTAATCGGTTTTTGTCAGCGACAACCCGTTGTTGTTGTTGATGGTGAGCGTAACCGTTTTCAAACCGGGGGTGGCATAATAGTGTGTGGGGTGTCTCAGCGCTGAAGTTGTTGCGTCACCGAAATCCCAGTTCCACACTTGTGCCTGGTATGAGCCGTCTGTGAATTTCACCGGAGCGTTTACATAGACGATGTTTGTATTGGCAGTAAAGTCGGGATGAGGTGCGGCAAAAACATCGGAGGAGAAAGAACCTCTTCCATGCGTTGCTGCAATGATGATATTGTCTGATGTCCGCATCTGCAGCATGTCTGTTCGCACATTTGCCAATCCGTTGTTTGAAGGTCCCCAGTTTGTTGAGCCGCCATTGAGTAAGTCCGTTGACCATACACCAAGTTCTGTTGCAACAATCGCCTGGGCGCTGTTGTTCGGGTTAAACAATACCCACCGCACAGGCATGTCAGGAATATTTCCTTCAACTGAAGTCCACGTGGGTGTTCCTGCCAGAGCGTTGGTGGTTTCCCACACGCTGTTTACACCATAGCTTGAATACGTTACGAGCAGATGATTATCGTTTCCGTTCTGAACCGCTATGCACGAAACACTGCCTGAAGGCATGGAAGTGCCTTTTATATTCACTCCGGTGGCAGAGCCGGAACTATTTGCATTGTCCACAATCACCACATTGCCGTTGCTGATTCCGAAGAACACCCTGTTAGCGGTGTTGGGAGATACAGCGATGTGCCTGACCACGCCACCGAATGCTGCAATCGGAATAATAGAGTTGGTGTTTCCCGTCTGCGGGTTTGACCACAGCAGGTACTGACCGCTCGAGTGTGAAGCGTAAAAAACATTTCCGGCATCGTCATAGTCGGTGGGGTTCACAAAACTTCCGGTGTTGCCGAAACTTACTGATGAAAATGACACTCCGCCATTGGTCGAACGGTAATAATTATTGTAAACATAAGAGGTGAACTGATACTGAGATTGATTCTGGTCTATGTGGCAATAGCAACCATCCCCACCGGTAACTTCAATGGTAGCATTCACACCGCTGGAAGCAAATCTATGAGAGCCGTTGTCCTGCGCTCCGGATAAAAAGTTGTTCGAATAAATGGTCGGGTCAATGGCGCAGGCGTAAAACTGGGTTACATTATATCCGTCATTCTTTGTGGCGATGGTCGGGATGGCTGCCGTGCCGTTTGATGTCCGCCATATTCCTCCGTCATTGCCGAAATAAAGCACGTTGGAATTTCCCTGCTCAAAATGCATGGAGTGCTGGTCGGCATGAACATCTTGGAAACCGTAGCCGCCATACCAGTGAGAAATCTGCTGCCATGTGGTTCCACCGTTGGTTGACTTGAACAAATCAACTCCTCCGACATAAACCACGTTTGCATTATTAGGGTCAACGATGGAAATCAAATCATACCATGCCTGCGAGCGCGTCATGTCTGTTCCGATTCCTCCATCGGCATCGGTTGGCTTGGGAAGTGTCACCCAGTTCACGCCTGCATCTGTTGTTTTGTAAATGTTGAGTAAGCCATT
>DATDOJ010000181.1:0-10709 GCA_035293345.1 Bacteroidia bacterium | reverse complement strand
CGCTTCCGTTTCGGCAACTTTTTTATCCGACAATTCTTTTTCGGAATAGAGAACAAGAAGCTGCGAATCAAAATCAGCGGAGTTGTTTACAATTTCCCCGATGCGTTTTTGTGTGGTATCTAACTCAGCAGCATTTGCAGTAATGGTTTCCTGCAGCGTTTCCATCAGGTTGCGTTTGAAGCCGAGGTCGCGGATGATGGTCGCAATTTTATTTTGCTGTTGCAGGCAGCGGATGTTCATTCCGTTCAGTTCATCGTTGAGGCGGTTGAGTTCTTCCGTTGCGTCAGAAAATTTCTGCTGAAGCGAATTCTTTTCCGTTTCCGCAGCAGAAAATTTTGAACGGAAATTGATAAGTGTCTCGTTAACATTTCCGTCTGTGGCGGAAGAAGATTGCTCCACAACTTTCTGCTGTGTTTTCAGCGAAGTGATGTGCGTGTTGTTGTTTATGATAGCTGTGTTGAGCTGTTCGGCTTTGCCAATCAGGGTTGCATACTGGCTGTTATATTCTGAAACGCTGTGTGCAAGTTTTTCTTTACCCGAAATTATTTTCTCTGATTCTTTTTTATTCACCTGCTGTTTCTGAATTAGTTTATCACGGAATACTTTGTTGCGTTCCGTCTGCTTGTTGAGCATTTCAATTTCCGCTTCAAGCGATTCCAGATTTTTGATTCTGCCGATTCGCTTGCCGTCAAACAAACCGACCGAGCCGCCTGAGAGCGCATATTTTGTCTTGCAGTATTTTCCGTCCTGCGAAATGAAAACATAGTTACCGAAACGCGTTTCGTCAAACTGCGGGGTGTTCTCCTGATTTTTCACCACAACATAAACATTGCGCAACAACTGGCTGCATAGTTTCCGGTACTTGCTGTCCACATCCGCAACCTGCATGGCATGAATGCAATCGGGAATGTTTTCAACATCCGGTTCAACTTCATTCTGAAATGCAGAGAGTACAAAAAAACTTGCGCGTCCTTTCGATGCCTTGCTAAGCAGGTTCACGCAATTTCCGGCATCTTCTTTTGTATCCACGATAAAATAATTCATGAACGGCTCGAGATAATTTTCGAGTGTACTGCGGTACTCGGTTTTGCAGTTGAGAATATCCGAAAGCAAAGGTGCACTGCTCACTGCTGCAGAATTTTTCTTGAGGAACCTGAGCGACTCCGGATAGCCCTCCATGTTTTCAATTAAACTCTTGGTGAGTGCATATTCATTTTGCCGTGCGTCCGCCTTGCGCGATGATTCCATCACTGCATCCATTGAAGTTTTTATTTCATCTTCACCGGAATTGATTGCCTGGTTAAGTTTTGCAAGTTCAAGTTCAAGCTTGGCAACTTCTTTTTCTTTTTCCGATTTCAGTTGTAGCGCTTCGTCTGCTTTTTCTTTCAGCGATTTCAGTTCGGCATTTTTTTCTTCATTGTCTTTTTCGAGGCGCTCGATTTCAAGATGGAGCGATGACAGACGTACCTGTGAAACAGCATGCGTCTTTTCCGTCTCGTGAATCTCCGCCAGGATTGCCTGCGCTTCCGCTGTCTTGCTGTTTAATTTTTCCTGCAGTTCTGCATGTTCATTCTTTGCTTTCTCTGAACTTTCTTTTTGCTTCAGGTGAACAACATTTAACTCAGTCAGAGTTTTTTCTTCCGTTATTTTTTCATTGTCGATGGCTTTGATATTGTCTTCTAACTCCGTCAGTGATGCTTTGTCTTTTTGAAGCTGCAGATTGAGCTGTCCTTCCTTGTCCTGGAGATGAATCAACCGCTCGTTGGAAATTTTTTTGTCGTTCTCCTGCTGGCGGATGAAATTTATTTTCTCGTTCAGTTCATGTTGCGCCTGCGATAACGCTTTTTCCAATTCGAGCGAAGAAAGTTTTTGCTTTTGCAGCAGTGCTTCCTGTTCGGTGATTTTGGTTTCAGTCCCTGTTTTCTCCAGCAAAAGGTTTTCTTCTTCACGACTCAGCTCTTCAAATGTTTTTCCGGATGAAGCAAGAATGTGCACAGCAAGTTCGGTGCTGTACTCCATGTAATTCACCTGAAGTTTTTTGTAACGCTCCGCTTTTTTCGCCTGCGCCTCCAGCGCTTTCATGTTGCGCTCGATTTCAAAAAGCAAATCGTTCACACGCGCCAGGTCGGCTTCTGTTTCTTCGAGTTTGTTCAGCGTTTGCTTCTTGCGGATTTTATATTTCGAAATTCCTGCAGCTTCTTCAAAAAGCAATTTAATAGAGTTGTCATGGTCGTTAAGAATTTCATCCACCATTTTAAGTTCAATGATGGCATACGAATCGGGACCAATGCCTGTGTCGAGAAATAAATCGGTGATGTCTTTCAGCCGGCAGGGATTGTGATTGAGAGAATATTCGCTTTCACCGTTGCGGAAAAGTTTCCTTGTTACTGTGACTTCGTTGAATTCAATCGGGATAATATTTTTCGTGTTCTCGAACGTGAGAGAAACTTCGGCAAGGTTGGCGGGCTTGCGTGTTTTGGTTCCGTTGAATATTACATTCTCCATTTTTTCTGAACGGAGCATGCGTGTTTTCTGTTCGCCCAATACCCAGCGCATGGCATCAACGATATTCGATTTACCGCTGCCGTTGGGACCGACAACGGAGGTCACTCCCTTGTCGAAATTCAAAACGACTTTGTCGCCAAAACTTTTAAACCCTTTTATTTCTATTTTTTTCAGACGCATAAGTAAAAATTTTATGGGGCAATTTGAAGAAAGTCAGAGGAGATGACACCACGTTGCGCATTATTTTATTAACTGACCTTTCAACGGTTTGTTTGTAATTATTCAATGGCATATTGATTTTTTCTTGTTTTATTGCTCCCGCCTATTCGTGTGATAAAAATATTTCATTAGTAATAAAATAAATTCAGTAACTTTGATTCCGATATATCAGAAGATTTCAGATTTTGTCTTTATGTATTTCTTTTTACTTTTACCCGCTTCAATAAAAATCATCAAAAAAACATTTCAACTTTTATGATAAGAAATTACCTTGTTGCATCATTTGCACTTTTGTTTTGCTGCATCACTGTTGCTGCGCAAACGGGTTCCATCCAGGGAAAGATAGTTGATAAGATCACCAAGGAACCGATTCCTTTCGCCAACATAGCTGCTTATAAAGGCGGTTCACTCATTGGTGGTGCTCAGACGGACTTTGACGGAAAGTACAGCATCAAACCGCTCGATCCCGGCAGCTACGATGTTAAAGCAACCATTGTCGGCTACGGAACCAAGGAGGTTACCAACGTGCTTGTATCGGTTGACAAAATCACTTTCCTTGATTTAGATCTTTCAAAAGGCGTTGACATAAAAGAAGTTGAAGTGACCGGCTATAAGGTGCCGTTGATTGAAAAAGATAACGCCTCTACCAAAAGTACAATTACGCAAGAAGACATTAGAGTAGCACCGACACGCGATGTGAAAGGTGTGGTGTCAACGGCTGCCGGTGTTTACCAGCGCGATGAAGGCGGTGCATTGAACATCCGCGGTTCGAGAGACAATGCCACTGACTATTATATTGACGGAATAAAAGTGCGCGGCTCCACCAATCTTCCTCAGGCAGGTATTGAACAGGTAACCGTGGTCACCGGTGGTTTGCCGGCACAATATGGCGATGCAACAGGCGGAGTTATTTCTATAACCACACGCGGACCATCGAAGAAATTTTTCGGAGGAGTTGAGTTTGTAACTTCTGAACTGTTTGACGACTACGGACACAACCTTGCCGGCTTTGATGTTTCAGGACCGGTGTTAACCAGGAGAGATAAAGAGGGTAAGAAAACTGGAGACCCTATGGTCGGCTTTTTTATTGCGGGTGAATATCAGTATGACAAGGACCCTTCGCCTTCTGCCATCGGAGCATACGTGGTTAAGGAAGATATCCTGAAAGATATGGAGCAGACACCTTTCATTCTTTCTCCAACGGGGTCAGGATTTATTCAGCGTGGAAATTTTCTGCGCCTTGATTCGCTTGAACATGTTAAAGCCCGCCCCAATGTTGCCTCGAGCTCGTACCGCCTGAGCGGAAAGATTGACATTCAGCCCGTGAAGAACGTTACCCTGTCGTTAGGCGGCTCTTATGATTACAATAAGCGCCACGACTTTATTGATATTTATGCAATCAACGATTATGTAAACAACAACCAGGTAACCGATAACACATGGAGGGTATTTGGAAAACTCACGCAAAAATTCAGTTCCGGAAATGAAAGTGCGGAGGAGAAGAAAGCATCAACCATAAAGAATGCGTTCTATTCATTGCAATTCGATTACTCTAAAGTTACATCCGTGAGTGAAGATGATTCGCATGAAGATAATTATTTCCGTTACGGCTATCTCGGAAATTTCACCACCTACCGCAGAAGAGCGTATGATTATGATTTCACCCTGAACGCATGGAAAATGGTCGGGTACACAGATACGCTTGTAACTTTCCAACCCGACCCGGCTGAAGCCAACCCCGTCCTGGTCAATTATACAAATCAATATCTTACATTCGTTCCTGACCCGGTCAGCGTTTATCAGATTCAGCAGGAAGGCGGAATGATTAACGGTGATAACCGCATCAACCTTAACATTTATTCTTTATGGGCATCTCCGGGAAGGCAGTTTAACGGATATGGAAAAAGCGAAGCGAACCAGTTTCGTGTAACGGCATCCGGTTCAGCAGATATCAAAGACCACTCTATCGTTATCGGCTTCGAATATGAGCAGCGCATTGACCGCGCTTACAATGTTGCTCCGAGCAACTTATGGCAGCTTATGCGCCAGCTCGGGAATTTTAATATTCAGAATCTTGACACCGCTAATCCGCATCCTGTGTATGACGAGTTCGGTATTTTTCAGGACACCATTAACTTTGATTACCTCTATGTTCAAAATCAGATTAACAATACGAACGTGGAAGGATTCTATGAAAATTTCAGAAGGAAAGTAGGTGTCAGCAACACGACTTGGGTTGATATTGATTCTTATCCGGCTGATATTTTTTCACTTGATTTATTTACACCGGATGAATTGCTCCTCAACGGTCCGTTTGTGAGCTATTACGGTTACGATTATTTAGGAAACAAAACTTCGGACAACCCAAGTTTGAATGACTTCTTTTCCAAAAAGAAGGATGGCAACTACACACGCGAAATAGGAGCGTTCCAGCCCGTTTATACTGCCGGATACATACAGGATAAGTTTGCTTTTCAGGATTTGATTTTCAACATCGGATTGCGCGTTGACCGTTATGATGCCAACCAGAAAGTTCTTAAAGATAAGTACCTTCTTTATGCCGCAAAGACAAAAGGCGAAGTCCCGGGTTCATATAATCCTGTCGTAGGCGAACATCCCGGTAACATTGGCGATGATTACGTGGTTTATGTCAACGACTTCAACACACCGACTCCTAATATTCTCGGTTATCGAAACGGAGATGACTGGTATGACGCGCAGGGAAATTTAATCAACGACCCGTCTGTCATCACTTCCACCGGAACCACAGGAGGTCAGATTCGTCCGTATCTCATCAGTCCGAATGATGTGGTGAATAAAGTGGTGAATACCGATGCCGTGTTCAAGGATTTCGACCCGCAGATAAGTTACATGCCCCGTATTGCTTTCTCATTCCCCATCTCTGACGAGGCGATGTTTTTTGCTCACTATGATTTGCTCACCCAGCGCCCGCCCGGAAGAAACCGGCTTTACCCGGTTGCATATCTTCCTGCTTTCTTCGGGGCAACCGTTAACAACCCTGACCTGAAGCCGGAAAAAACCATTGACTATGAACTTGGTTTCAAACAGGTGCTTAGTAAAAGTTCAGCGCTCTCCATTTCCGGCTTCTACCGTGAAATGCGCGACATGATTCAAATCATTAATGTGAACTACGCTTTCCCTATAAACTATTCCACATTCGGAAACATTGACATCGGAACGGTGAAAGGTCTTTCTCTTTCGTATGACCTTCGCAGAACAGGCAACGTGCGCCTGACGGCAAGCTACACGCTGCAGTTCGCAGAAGGAACCGGCTCAAGCGATGTCGCCAATGCAACGCTGATTGGCAACGGGCAGCCGAACCTCCGTGAAATCAAGCCGCTCAGTTTCGACCAGCGCCATTCTGTTGTAACTTCCGTTGACTACCGCTATGGCGGAGGAAACGATTACAATGGTCCTATGCTCTTTGGAAAACCAATTCTCGCGCGCACGGGACTCAATGTTGTATTCCGTGCCGGCTCGGGAACTCCGTATTCGCGGCAGGCGAACATTACACAGGGAGATGCAGTTACGCAGAATGTTGCAATAGGAATTTCGCAGCGCTCCACTCTTGATGGAAACATCAACGGCTCGCGCCTGCCCTGGCAGTTCAGGATTGACGCGCGCATTGACCGCGACTTTGAAATTAAATTCGGTAAAACGAAAGATGACGGCTCAAGAAAGCGAGCATTCATTAATGTGTATCTACAGGTGCAGAATCTTCTGGATGCTCGCAACGTAATTGCAGTTTACCGTTTCACCGGAAATCCTGACGATGACGGGTATCTTAATGCAGCGGCCTCTCAAAACGATATCAATAGTAAAATTGACCAGCAGGCGTTCAGAGACCTGTACAGCATCAAGGTTAACAACCCGGGCAATTACAGTTTGCCGAGAAGAATTAATCTCGGTGTTAAAATTGACTTGTAAATCATGATTGCTTTGCTTCAAAAAATATTTTCCCTCTTGCCCGTCAGCATTGACGCATCTCCCGTCCGTGCTGTCGCGCCATGCGTCACGGGTAACGCGCCCCGCGTCACGGGTAACGCGCTCCGCGTCACGGGTAACACGCTACGCGTCACGGGTAACGCGCCCCGCGTCACAGGTAACGCGCCCCGCGTCACAGGTAACGCGCTCCGCGTCACGGGTAACGCGTCCCGCGTCACAGGTAACGCGCTTCGCGTCAACGGTGACGCGGAACAGAAAACCGCTCAAAAATTAAAAATTAACTTATAAAATATTTTATATCATACTGAACCCGACAATTCGGGAGCATAAAAAAATCAGAGCCATGAAAACCCTGAACAATTCAGTCCTCGTAAGGACAAATATTATCATCATGCTGCTTGCAGTTGCATTTTCATCAGCATTTGCTGAAAAAAATGGCGGCAAAAATAAGCATGCGAATAATTTAAAGAGCATTGCTGCAGGATGCACTCCTTCAACTGCCAAAATTGAAATGTCAGTGAACAATGTTCGCACCACCATCATGATTAATGGCGACATGTGGTGGGATGCGGTTGCGCAGGAAGGTCCGCAGTATGAGATTCCGAAAGGAGGCCAAAGGCACTCTCTATTTGCGGGGGCGCTCTGGATTGGAGGCGTTGATGCCAGCGGGCAGTTGAAAGTGGCTGCACAAACATACAGGCAGGATGGAAGTGATTTTTGGCCCGGTCCCCTCGATATGACATCAGCAAGCATTGACCCGGAAGAATGTGACGCCTACAACCGCCACTGGCAGGTTAAGTTCAGTGATGTTAAGGCATTTGCTGAAGGTTGGAACACTCCCGGCTATGTTATTCCCGAAGTTATCAAGAACTGGCCCGGCAATGGCGACTATCAATCATCTCAGGACATTCCCAACCTTATCAATCCCAACTTCACTCATTTCCTTGCACCATACTACGACTATGATGCTGACGGAAATTATGACCCGGGCAATGGCGATTACCCGCTTTTTGATTTGTCGAGCGGACAGGACTTATGCATAGACGATATGCTTCACGGTGACGAAGCAATATGGTGGGTGTTTAATGATGTGGGAAATATCCACACGGAAACAGGCGGCATTCCCATAGGACTTGAGATACAGGCGCAGGCATTTGCCTATGCTAAGAATGATGAAATAAATAACATGACCTTTTATCAATACAAAATCATCAACAGGTCCAGCGCTTCTATAGATACAACCTGCTATTTTGGTGTATGGGTGGATGCCGACCTGGGATATTATCTTGATGATTATGTGGGATGCGATGTGCCCAGGGGATTGGGGTATTGTTACAATGGCGATGCTGAGGACGAAGGTCCCACAGGTTATGGTTTTAACCCGCCTTCTGTGGGCGTTGATTTCTTCCGGGGACCAAAGGCGGATTTGAATGATGGAAAAGATAATGACAGGGATTGCCAGGTAGATGAATCAGGAGAACAAATTATTATGTCAAAATTTGTTTATTATAATAATGACTTCACTGATTGGGGCAACCCGGTTACTGCCACACATTATTATGGATATCTTAGGGGGTATTGGAAAAACGGACAACATATAACCTATGGAGGTGATGGTCATGGAACAGGCAATGGAACAACTACTATTTGGTGTGACTTTATGTTTCCCGGAACTACCGACCACGCCCTGGAGTGGGGCACCGGGGGTAATTGCAATGGAAATATTCCAAATCCAGCCCCTCCCCGGGCAGATTGGGATGAATATATTGCCGGAAATATTGGGGCTGACAGGAGATTTCTTCAATCGGCAGGACCATTTACATTAAAACCGGGAGCAGTAAACTACATTATAACTGGTGCACTATGGGCACGTTCATCACAGGGAGGTCCTGTTGCGTCTGTCAGTTTGCTGCAGTCAGCCGATGATAAAGCGCAGGCATTGTTCGATAACTGTTTCAAAATTCTTAACGGACCGGATGCTCCAGACGTGACCATCCGCGAATTGAATAATGAACTCATTCTCTCCATCAGCAATTCAGGTTCTTCAAATAATTATCAGGAAACATACAAGGAAAAGGACCCATATATTACTCATCCGTTTGGTGGGAATGATACTTCATTTTATAGATTCCAGGGTTACCAGATTTTCCAGGTTGTTGACCAAACCGTTACATCCGCAGATGTTCATGACCTCGATAAAGCGCGGTTGGTTGCACAGGTGGATATAAAAGACCAGGTTTCGCAAATCGTCAATTTTTATTTTGACATTGTTTTGTCAGCGCATGTTCCCGTAGAAGAAGTTAATGGCTCTGACAAGGGAATTGTTCACTCTTTCAGGTTCACCACAGATGCATTCGCTTCAGGAGATAACCGCCTGATTAATCACAAGAATTATTTCTATCTGGCAATTGCCTACGGCTTTAATGAAGATGAGCTTAATGTCGGTTCTGATACAACCATTGCCGGTGGAATAAAGCAGGCATACATTCCGGGAAGAAGAAATGTAAAAGTTTACACGGCAATTCCTCACAATCCTTCTCCTGAAAATTACGGACAGGCGCTTAATTCTTCCTATGGCTCGGGACCGGAAATCACTCGTCAGGAAGGAACAGGCAATGGATATGTTGTTGATTATGTTCCGCGCGCAACTCTGGATTTAACCTCTGAAACTGTTAATCAAATCCTGTCTGCGGCAACGGGCTACAAATCGCTGCATCCTGCTTATGTCAGCGGCAGAGGACCAATTGACGTTAAAGTTTATGACCCTGTTAAAGTTCCTGATGCCCAGTTCCGGTTATGGCTTGATACTGTTAGCACAACTGCAAGGTGGAAATTGCATAATCTTAATACCAATGAAATTGAGAGTTCTGAAAGGGATATCAACCTTCCCAACGAACAACTATTTCCAAAATGGGGTTTATCCGTCAACATAGCGCAGGTGCCTCGTCCGATGGAAGCAGATGACCAATACCCGGGTTTTGTTGAAGGGACAATGTCGTTTGGCGACCCGAACAAACAATGGCTCTCCGGTGTGTCAGATGTTGATTTAAGCGACCCGCACCCGTTGGACTGGATTACTTCTAAAGGAGATGCAGGTCATGACCAGACACAGTCGTATGAAAAAGTGCTTGACGGGACATGGGCTCCATACAGTTTATGCGACCCTGCCGAAGGACCTGCAAGTTCTCTTAATGGTATGGCCCCGGCTCAGAACTTATATAGAAACCTTCCCAGCATTGATTTAGTGATAAATCCTTTAAACCCGGATGGCTCTCCTGATAAAAGCAAATGGAGCAAGTGCATGGTACTTGAAGTCAATTCTAACTCGGTACTTGTAGGCGGTGTGCAGAAACTCTATGCGAAGAAACGCCCTTCTCTCGATATTGACGGTAACCCTGTTACAGATGGGGATTCCGGAAGGTCATATTTCCCGGGCTATGCAATCAATGTAGAAAGCGGAGAACGGCTGAACATCATGTTCGGTGAGGATTCATGGATTGTCAGCGAAAACGGCAACGACATGCTCTGGAACCCGACAGACAAAATGTTCACCACCTTCGGGCAGCCGCTGCTTGGCGGAAGGCATTACATATATATTGTAAACACAAATCATGATTGTAAAAACACAAACGCTGCTAACGAAGTATTTTATTTACCCAATTATATGCAGGGATATGACGGATGTGATATAATTAAAACATTGCTTCCCGTTTCTGGTCCCCAGGGAAGAACCAGAGTTGCCAAAAACATCGCGTGGGTCGGATTCCCTCTGCTGGTAACAGGCAAGCAACTATTATCAAGTGAAGTTAGAGTCCGGCTGAGAGTTACAAGACCGTATGCTTCATTTGCTGCAGGAACAATAGTACCCGATGGAAGTTTGGTTCCGGGTCAGCAGTATGTAGTGTATGAAGGAAGAATAATGCATGGCAGCGTTGAATACCTCCCGTATCAATATTTCACAGCCGTTAATCAAAACTATTCCATTTCTCCAACATTCGGAAATTATTTAGGCGTAGTGA
>DATDOJ010000180.1:0-4018 GCA_035293345.1 Bacteroidia bacterium | reverse complement strand
TATTACACTATAATACTGTGCGGAATTTCCATTAACAGTGTCTATAAGATATGTCTGATATGCAAGTCCTGCATCGAAAGGAAAATTGTCGGTGATGTTTAAGTAATCCGTTCCATTGGCTTGCTCAACGTAATGGTCGAGCAATGAACTGCCGGTATTCACACCTTCATAAGTAGTTGCCGCATGAAAATTATTCAGGCGATTATACCCGAGTCCGAAGTTCCAGTTTTTCCATCCGTGCGATGAATCATTGCGAGTCAGCTTGTATGTGAAAACAAATCCTGCGTTTCCGAAATTAAAATTGTACTTGTTATCTGAAGTTGATTTGCCGAGGAAATCACTCAACGATTTCTCTTTGAAGAACGATGGGGAGAAGGAGAATTCGGATTTACGATACATGGCAATACCGGCAGGATTAACGCTTAGTGTTGAGAAGTCACCTCCCAACGCGCTGAATGCTCCTGCCATGGAAATGAATCGTGCCGTTCCTGCAATTGATGTCTGCGAGTAGCGCAGCGCATCCGTTTCATTCTGCGCGGAAAGATTTAATACCGGCAGCAGAAAGCAGAGTGAAATTAATCTTATACCAACTTTCATATCACGTATTTATTTGTCAGGTAAACTGTCATATAACGTATAACTAATAATATTAAATTTATTTTCTCCTTCCGCCCTGATTGCTGCGATTCTCATTTCTTGGCGCGCTTTGCTGCGGCTGGCTTTGCTGCCGGGGCGCTTCTCTTTTTTCATATCGCGGTGTCTCAGCGGGAGCAGAACGGTGTTCTTGTTGTCGTGGCTGTTCTCTCTTGTAATTTTCAGGTGCAGATTGTTGCTGCTGCCTCGAATCATGCTTGTAGTTTCTTTGCTGTTGTTGCTGGCGTTCTGTTTCCGTTCTTCCTGGCTGCTGGCTTTCCTGCTGGGGATATGAATAATCCCTGTTCGGTGCATAGCGCGAATTTTCCTGGCGGCTGTTCTGCTTATCCTCGTTAGTATTCGTAGTAGGGCGTTGCTGCTGCGAATTATTCTGCTGAGGAACTGAATAGTTTCCCGACCTGCTGTTTTGGTTTTGTCGGCTTGAATTATTCCTCTGGATGCCGGAGTTGGAATTACTCTTGGCAGGATTTCCTCCACGCTGAACATTAGAATTGCCCCGATTTTTGTTAACAGAATTCTTCGAAGGATTTACATCAGGACTTGTGGTGTATTGCTGAGCAGGAGAAGTTACGTTTGAATTCACGTTTCCGTTCTGGCGGTCAACAGAACTGCCTTTCTGAATGTTTCCGTTCCCGGTATTCTCGGAGCCGCGTGAAATATCGGTAACAGATTGTGTCCCTTTCCCTGAAGTGTTGCCTTTATCAACTTTTCCCGAAGAATTATTATTCCCTCTGTCAAACTCACCGTTGTTAATTGTGCCTGATGTATTTTTTTCATAGGCAATTTGTCTCTCATAAAGCTGCCCGACTGTTTTGTCATGATAATTATTGTAAGTGCTGCCGGAAGAACTTGAGTTGTTGTTATTGGAATTGGCTGAACTGCGCGGACCATAGTAAGAGCTCGTCCCGTCATAGCTGTTATAGTAATAAGGATTGTTATACCATCCATTGCCTGCATAATATCCGTCCCAGTAACCGTTATTGTAACCATACCAGTAATTATTCCAGCCGTAAGGAGAATAACCATAATGAGAATACCACGGACTGTAGTAGCCGAAAGAACCATAACAGAACGGACTGTAATAATACCATGAAGGAGCCCACCAGTTATAGCCAAGGTAAATACTCACTCCCCACGAAAAGGGATTATAGTCATACCAATACATGTTGGTATAGTAAGGGTCGTAATAACTATAGTATGACGGATAATAGAATCTCCTGATGCGCGATGAATATGAGTAGTCATAATAATCATCGTTGTCGTAATAGTTATTCGTTACATACGTATTGCCTCCTGATTGCTCAGTGGATGAATCCGAATAATCATAGCCGCTGTTCTCTTTATTTTCCTGCTGCGGGGCAACATCATTGTTCTGATTATTGTTCTGGCTGTATTCAGCAGGTGGGGTGTACTGCGGCTGAGGTGCAGGCGCGGGTGCCGGGGTATCCTTGGTCGAGTAATAAATATCATCATCAGCGCTACGTGTCTGATTCTGAGTCGTGCATGAAGTAAAAATCATTACTCCGCTCACTGCAATAATTAATAGATAATTTTTCATGGTTAATCCTCCTGATTGATTAGTAAATTTTTTCATTGTTTTGAAATTTTGTGTTTACGTTAACAGGAATTTTGCTTTGTTCTGTTGATATTCAAACACCGTACCAAAAAATTGAAATAGCAATTTCTTAATCAATTTAGCCCCCTGAATTCTTATCAATTGAGGCGAGAAAAAACCCTCACTCCGCCATCTTCACCCCAATCGCATTCTCATAAATATGCTTCACTTCCGCAATGGTACCGAATGATTCTCCGTCAATGCGGATTTCAGCGGTGGCTACTTCACCAAGCGTTGAAAATTCAATATTGGCATCATCAAGTGCAGAAAGAAAAGCATCTTCCTTATCAGGAGAAACTGTGACAACAACTCTCGACTGTGCTTCACCGAAAAGGAAAGCGTCTTTGCGAATGCTTTCATCGGAAGAAATATCAAAGCCGAGCGCACGGTGCATGCCTGCTTCAGCGAGAGCGATAAACAATCCTCCATCAGAAACATCGTGTGCGGATTTAATCAATCCTTCGCGGATAAGTTTGAGCACACTTTGTTGAACTGCAACTTCTTCGTCAAGATTAAAAGCAGGTGCAGGAGAATTTTTCACTCCATGCACTGAGTATAAATATTCCGAGCATGCGATGTCATCTTTCGATTCACCGAGAAGATATATAATGTCACCCACTTTTTTGAAGTATAGCGTCATGAAGTCCTTTTTGCTGCGCAGAACTCCAAGCATGCCGATGGTTGGGGTAGGGAAGACGGGAACTTCAACCCTGTTCTGCACCGACTGATTATAAAAACTCACATTTCCTCCGGTGACTGGCGTGTTGAATTTCCTGCAAGCATCACCCATTCCTTTGATGGCGTTCACGAATTGCCAGAACACTTCGGGGTTATACGGGTTTCCGAAGTTCAGACAGTTTGTAATCGCAACCGGTTCTCCGCCTGCGCAAATAATATTGCGTGCGGCTTCTGCTACAGCAATAGCAGCACCGGTTTCAGGATTCGAATAAACATATCGCGCATTGCAATCCACAGTGAATGCAAGCGCTTTGTCTGTATCTTTTATGTTGATTACTGCTGCATCACTCGGTTCATTCGTTGTCATGTTCACTGTGCCGACCATGGAATCGTATTGCGTGGTTATCCATTTCTTCGAGGCAATGTTCGGATTGGCGAGCAGAGAGAGTGCAACCTCTTTCAGGTTTTCCGGAACAGGAATAGCTGACTTCTTGAATGTTGAATTCTCAGTAATATATTTCGGTTCACGGAATTCTCTTTCATAAACAGGCGCACCGCCACCAAGCACAAGCGACTCGGCAGGAACATCGGCTACACGTTCTCCATGAATGTAGAAATGTAATCGTTCGCCTTCAGTGACTTCGCCAATGAGCACGCAATTCAAATCCCATTTTTCAAAAACCTTTTCAACAATTTTTTCCATTCCCTTTTTCGCCACAACCAACATTCGCTCCTGTGATTCGGAAAGAAGAATTTCCCACGGCAACATTCCTTTCTGCCGTGTGGGAACCTGGTCGAGGTGAATTACCATTCCGTGTTTTCCTTTGGCTGACATTTCGGAAGTGGAGCAGATGATTCCTGCAGCGCCCATGTCCTGCATGCCAATGACAGCGCCTGATGCAATCACTTCAAGCGATGCTTCTAACAAAAGTTTTTCCGTGAACGGGTCGCCAACTTGCACTGCGGGTAAGTCCTCGTGAGAATCCTCATGCAAATCGCCCGATGCAAAAGTGGCTCCGTGAATTCCGTCCTTGCCCGTTGCCGAGCCGACAATGTAAACCGGATTTCCCC
>DATDOJ010000179.1:0-7815 GCA_035293345.1 Bacteroidia bacterium | reverse complement strand
ATTTACAGCCACCCCGTTGGCAGCACCGACCCTGACGCATGGGAACATCTCGCTAACGACCATCATTCGCCCTATCACGACACGCGCGCACTGGCAGTGGCGGGCAAGCCCGAAGTGCGCGAATACCGCGCCCGCGGGGTGCTCGGTGATGTCGAAATCGGGCAGTGGAGCGCGGTGATTAAGGTGACGTTCAGCGGGTAGAGTTTCTGTGCTGCCCGGGTGTTCTTTCCAAAACTTAATCCTGGTCTTAATCTTAATCTTAATCTGATAATTGTTGGATTAGGATTAGGATTAAGATTAAGATTAGGAAAATGTACAACTGACAACTGACAACTAACAACTATCAATTATCAAATCATAAATCAATTTAACTTTTAAAAACAAACATCATGAAAACAAATTCAAAACAATTCGCATCCCGCATGTTCGGGCTCATTTTATTTATTATTTTTTTGATAGCAGGAAATTTAAACAAAAGTTTTGCTCAGGACCCGCCATTGGGGTGCCCTGGAATTGTAATACATGGCGATTGTACTCCAAGCAGTGGTCCATTACAATTTTCTGGAACAGAGACCTTTAACATTTGCCTTGGAGAAAGATTATATTTTGCTTTAATGTGCGATCCTTATGTTAATCAGTGCTTTGAAATAGAAGTCAATCCTATAAATAGTTATAACGGATGCACATTCCCAGGAATAACGACTAATGTTCCTATTTATGATAATAATACCGGTTGTCTTATCTGGGACTGTCAATTTAATGCTACAGGAGTTTTTACTTATGAAATTTGTCTGCATGGTGTAAGTAACCCACTACCCTCATGTATAAATTTAATAAATATGTGTGCCGGAACAACGGGAACATGTTTGACTATTGTTATAAATGTTACCAATCCAACTCCAGTATCTACATTTATTGAAGGACCAAAGAATAATTGTGTTGATTTGATTAACGGATATAGTTATTATGAGATAGTAAATCTTCCAAATAATATTACGAATTTGAATTGGACTTTAAATGGTATTCCTCAAAACCTTCTTGGTTTTTCAACTAATAATTTTGCCACAGTATATTTTACAGGAACATCAGCGGATTTTAATAATGGAGAGTCTGGTGAATTGTGCTTTAGCTTTTATGATGCATGCTGCACTTTTTATGAGATTTGCATTCCTATTTATAAATGCTGCGACTGCCCTTTCGGAATTCCGAGTATTGATTGCCTGCATGCTGATAATACATTCTCAAACACTATCTTATTTAATGATGTATATTTTTCACCTTATGTCAGTTTTGATATTAATCTTAATTGTCCTAAAGTAGCAACTTCTAAATATATAGTTATTAACGGTACTTTTACTGTTGACATGGATATAATTTTTGAGGACTGTCATATACTTATGGGACCGGAAGCAAAATTTTATATTTTAAGTGGAAAGAGATTAATGTTTACAAGCCCATTGGTTTCATATTCTTACTATCCCGACCCTCAAGAAACATTTGTACATACATATTGTGACTATATGTGGGACGGAATATATTTCGAAGATGAGTTTTCACAATTATTTATTAATCCCCCGCCTGCTGTAGGAACGGACAACTATGTAAATATTTATGACGCGAAAAATGCAGTTGTCTCCGATTATGGTGCGCAATTCGATATACGATGGGCTAAATTTCAAAATAACAATAAAGGTATTGTTGTAAATGATTTTGCAGGAGCGCATTTGGGTACTGTGGTATTCTCAGTTTTTAGCACCCTGTATAGTCCTATTGTCACTACTTATCAGATACCAATGAAACCTTACTATACCTCAAACACAACCATTGTGAATCCTCCTCTGCAAAGACCTCATCTTGGTATTGAGCTTAACAATGTTTCCGGTATAAACATTGGTATTGGAACTGCTCCAAACGACCATAATTTATTTGAAGAAATGGAGTTTGGAATTTTAAGCAACAACAGCAATATCTTCTCCACTAACAACTGGTTCAATAAAATCAAGAGGATAAACGCATGTGCACCTCCGCCTGCTTTCTGCCCTGCGGAAGGGTGTTGCATTTATGCGCGGTCTTTTGGCTCTCCAACCGGTGCTCTTACTGTAGGGGGCAGCGGAAATGATGCCAATGTTTTCACCGACAGCGATAATGGAATATACGTGGAAGGGAATCACTCTCTTATTGATATCAGCTACAACTCGTTCACTGATATCGGGTTTACTTCTATCAACCCCTTGAGAAACGGTGTCTACATAACGCGTTCTGTGGGCTCCACGATGAATATTTATACTAATACGTTTGACCATTTCAAGACAGGTATCAGGGTTATTAATAATCCGTATTCGACAATTTCTATTTATGACAATATCCTGAACGCGACCAATACGATAATTGGCGGAATGGGAATAGTAGCCCAGGAGCCGCTGCTGACATTTGGCGGCAATCCTCAATTCTATATTTATAATAATATAATTCACAGAACGCAAACGGGAATATTGGCAACTAATCTTTATGGAGCAGATATCGGCAACGATAATGGCATCATTCTCGACCAGAATCATCCTAGCACCTATGCAAGCTACGGAATAAGGGTGCAGAATAATTTCTGGTCTAAAGTTCAGTACAACTGGGTGTACCGGTGCAGCGGTCTTATTTCGATGAGTTCGGGTTCGTATGACGCAACCTGTTTTCCGAATGTTAACCCGAATCTTAATTACTTACTTGGAAATCCTGCGACTGCGAGCATGCTCACGGGTATAACTTTGGAAAAGAGCAACCGGACCGAGGTATTTAATAATTACATGGGCTACCTCGGAGCAGGAATAAGATGCTACGACATCGGCATGCCAAACTATTTCAACTGCAATGTAATGGGATATAACCAGCTTGGCTTCTGGCTCGACAACTCCACACCCGGACCGGGAAACCAGGGAACCCAAAACCCTGACAAGCCGCATGATAACAGGTGGAACATTGCAAATGGATTTACTCCTGTTCAAGATGTGTATGGAACAAATTCCAATCCGAACGCAACTTGGTACACGAGAACACCGCCTCCAGCTTACCCTAATTATCCTTTCTATCCGCAACTGCGTTTGCCTCCCAATATTATCATCCCTACGACCATTGCCAGCACAAGCAATCCCGATTGCTCATATACCATTCCTACAAGTGTTGGACTGGATGCCATGCAGGCGGAATTGGCGAACATTATCCGAACTACGCGAACGGAAGGTATTGCCATGACGGAACAGCAAATATTCTTTACCCAGCTCGATGTATATAAAGAACTGCTCTCGAACGATACGCTGATGAACCTTAACACAGACGATGATGCATACCTCTAGGCATTTTACGACAGTGCGGGCAGTACAGACATCGGAACAATTGCGAACGTAAGATTCCTTATCGGTGAAAATGACACAACAGGCGCTCAGAATGCTAATTCTACAATCACTCCCGATAACCAGGCAGAAGAAAATGAGCGAGCCACAAACGAAATTTATCTCGACACATGGGCACAGGAAATTTATGAATTTGATTCAGCGCAGTATGCAACACTCAGTGACATCGCAGAGCAAAATCCGCTCAGCGGAGGTCCTGCTGTTTACACAGCAAGGGTAATGCTTGGTGTTGATTACGATGATTTCGGACCTGAAGAAGAAGGCAGGATGGATGCAGCAAAATCATCTGCTGAAAATTATATTCACATTTATCCGAATCCGGCAAGCGATGAAATTAATATCAGTTACAGCTTGGAAGAAAGTGACAATGCCGTATTTCTGCTGACTGATTTGCTTGGCAGAGAAGTGATGAATAAAAAGCTCTCTTCGAATGAGAAACTGTTAAAAATTTCTACCGTGTCACTTGAACAAGGTATTTATTTTGTCTGTTTAAAAGTAAATGATGAATCAATTGGCAATCAGAAATTATTAATTATTAAATAAGCTGAAGATTAAGAGCGGCACGCCTGTGGCGTGCCGCTCTTTTTGTATCTTTGAATAATGAAATGCAAAAGAATATTCATCCTGATTTTTTTTACAGTAATTCCATTCAGAATATTCAGTCAGAATTTAGTTCCGAATCCAAGCTTTGAAGTGCTTGATACTTGTCCTCCGTGGAGCGCTTACATAAGATATGCTGTTCCTTGGTTTGACCCGGTTCCTACTTATGGTGGCAGCGATTATTTTAATTCTTGTGCCCCTCCCCCCGCTCCTTTTTCAGTGTCAGTTCCGTTTAATAGTTTTGGATTTCAATATGCACGTACCGGAAATGCTTATGCTGGTTTGGTTACTTATTATAATGTACCTGATGCACGTGAATATATTGAAGTGCAATTGTTTGATTCATTGAGAAAAGGAAAACATTACTGCGGAGGATTTTATGTAAATAATCCGGAGTGTATGTGGCCAATTATATATGCCGAAGACAAAATTGGAATGTATTTTTCAAGTGATAGTGTTGTTGTGCCGCCAAATTTCTGGTATGTTATTCCTGTCATTCCTCAAATTGAAAATCAAGCAGGCAATATTATTTATGATACACTGAACTGGGTTTTGATTTCAGGCATAATGAAAGCAGACGGAGGAGAAAGATTTATTACGATTGGAAATTTTCGTGATGATGGGCAGACATTAATTGATACGGTTGTTTATCCCCGCCCATCATTTTGCGACAATAGTGTTCTTGCCCATCAAGCTTATTATTTCATTGATGACGTTTTTGTGGAGGAGATGCAAGTGGACACAGCCAATGCCGGAGGAGATAAAGATATTTGCGAAGGAGATAGTGTGCTGTTGGGAGTTCCTGTTTGTGATGGCTGTATTTATTTGTGGCAGGCAGCAACTGATTTAAGCGATAGCACAGTGGCACAGCCGCTTGCTATTCCAACGCAAACCACAACATATATTTTATTAGTAAGAGACACAACAACAGGAACACTTTGTGATTGGACAAGCATAGATACGGTAACTGTTTTTGTAGAGCCGCCTTGCCCGCTGCCGGAGCAGCCAATAGAAGTGTACAACATCTTCACTCCCAACGGAGACACAAAGAATGAAGTGTTCTATGTAAAGAACCTTCCCGCAAATTCTTCACTGCAAATATTTAACAGGTGGGGCAGCAAAGTTTATGAGAGCAGCAACTACCAAAACAACTGGGATGGCGGCAAAGTTCCTGACGGAACTTATTTTTATTTGCTCATCCCGCCTCAGGCGGGACCAACAAAAGAAACCCATCATGGGTTTGTAGAAATAAGGAGATGAAATTATTTACCAATGAACTATTGAACTCCAACTTTGAGCACAATCAATAAATCAACAAATCCCTGCCTGCCATCGCGCTTGGCTTAATGCATTGGCAGACAGGAATAATTCAATAACTGTTTACCCCGCCCACCCCTCTCTATCCAAGCTTCTGTATTGAATTGCTTCAGCAAGATGTTCGGTGAGAATGTCCTTACTTGATGCGAGGTCGGCAATAGTGCGCGCAACTTTTAGGATTCTGTCGTAAGCTCTTGCAGAAAGTCCGAGGCGCTCCATGGCTGTGCGAAGCAACTGAATTCCTTCGGGTGTGATTTTACAAATGCTCTGTAACAGCTTCGATGACATCTGAGCGTTGCAATACACTCCTTTATTTTCTTTGAATCTTTCTTCCTGGATATTGCGCGCGGCAATCACACGCTTGCGGACTTCAGCGCTGTTCTCCGATGTGCGTTCGGTGGTAAGTTCAGAAAACGGAACAGGAGTAACTTCGAGATGAATATCAATCCTGTCGAGGAGCGGACCCGAAACGCGGTTGAGATATTTCTGCACAACTCCCGGAGCACACACACATTCTTTGTCAGGATGATTATAGTAACCGCATGGGCATGGATTCATCGAAGCGACCAGCATAAATCCCGCAGGATATTCAACACTCATCTTGGCGCGCGACACAATAATTTTTCTTTCTTCAAGCGGCTGGCGCATCACTTCCAGAACCGTTCGTTTGAATTCAGGAAGCTCATCGAGAAATAAAACTCCGTTATGCGCGAGGGAAATTTCTCCCGGCTGCGGGAAGCTTCCACCGCCAACAAGAGCCACATCGCTGATGGTGTGATGCGGTGAACGGAACGGGCGGATGCTGATGAGAGCAGAATCGCGCGCCATCCTGCCTGCAACGGAATGAATCTTGGTTGTCTCCAATGCTTCATCCAATGAGAGGGGTGGCAGAATAGACGGAAGCCGCTTTGCAAGCATTGTCTTTCCTGCACCAGGCGGACCTATCATAATTACGTTGTGTCCGCCTGCTGCAGCAATCTCCAGCGCGCGTTTGATATTCTCCTGCCCCTTCACATCGTTGAAATCAAATTCATACCTGTTCTGGCTTGCCGCAAATTCTTCGCGCGTGTTTACAATCGTGCGCTCTAATTTTTTTTCTCCTGTGAAAAATTCAATGACATCTTTTATGTTTTCCACTCCGTAAACTTCAAGGTCGCCAACGATAGCTGCTTCGCGTGCATTGCTTGCCGGAAGAATGAATCCTTTGAACTCTTCCTTGCGCGCCTGGATTGCAATCGGCAAAACGCCTTTGATGGGGAGCAAACTTCCGTCAAGCGAAAGTTCTCCCATGATGATGTACTTGCTGACTTCATCAGAAAGTAATTGTTCCGATGCTGCAAGAACTCCGATGGCAATGGTCAAATCATAAGCCGAACCCTCCTTCTTAATATCAGCAGGAGCCATGTTCACAACAACTTCTTTATGGGGAAACGAGTAGCCGTTATTGACGAGAGCAGCCACAATACGTTTATGGCTTTCCTTCACTGCGCTGTCAGGCAAGCCGACAAGAAAAAAATTAAACCCATTGTCAACATTCACTTCGACAGTGACGGTGATTGCATTGACACCGAAGACAGCGCTGCCGTAGGTTTTAACTAACATGTTATGCGTTATACGTTATACGACAGCTAATTCCTGCTCGACTAAATCAATCAGCACGTGTATGACTTTGATGTGGATTTCCTGAGTGCGGTCGGAGAATTCGGAATGAGGAGCGCGGATTTCAACATCGGAAAGTGAAGCAAGTTTTCCTCCGTCTTTTCCGGTGAGTGAAATTATTTTCATTCCCTTTTTCCTTGCTACATCAGCAGCGTTGAGAATATTTTTTGAATTGCCGCTGGTGCTGATGGCGAGAAGGACATCTCCTTTATCTCCCATCGCTTCAATGAAACGAGAAAAGATAAACTCGAAACCGTAGTCATTGGCAACGCATGAAATGTGTGAAGCATCAGAAATGGAAATTGCAGGAAGTGGTTTTCGGTCAGCGCGGAAGCGTCCGGAAAGTTCTTCGGCAAAGTGCATGGCATCGCACATGGAGCCCCCATTGCCGCAGGAGATTGCTTTGTTCCCGTTTTTAAATGCCTGCGATAAAATATTTCCTGTCTCAGCAATTTTTTTCAACTGCTCTTCGTCATTCATAAATTTTTGCAAAGCAGAATTTGCTTCAGAAAAATTTTGTTTGATTCTTTCTATGGAATTCATCCGGTGAAATTTGATTACGGACAAATGAAAATTTTAAATTATTACTTCAAAGTCGCAAAGACGCAAAGGAATTTCTTTTGACCCTGCATTGCCGGACTTTCCCTAACTGCCGTTTTGGACTCTTCAATCCTTTTCGTAATTAGTAAATTCGTAATCCCGATAGCTATCGCATAGGCGTCAACCTAATTTTAATTTTTCAATAAAGTTCAATCTATCCTTTCGTTTGTCGTAAGCGCAGTAGCGGAGTAACTCGGGGGTTAAAGTTCTGAAATTTTTTTCAAGGAACACGTTGAAG
>DATDOJ010000178.1:0-12577 GCA_035293345.1 Bacteroidia bacterium | reverse complement strand
GCATCATTCGTTATGCGCGTGTTCGTTGCCTGTGCAAACGATAGAACAGCCCCATCCTCCATTTCAAAAATTTTCGACTTCGGAAAATTCATGTTCGCTGCCAAATCCGTTTTCCCGTAGCGCACTGCGTACGACATCACTGCAAGGCAAATCGGGGCGTATGCCTTGGCTGCCTCACGCTTCAGCGACTTCTTCCCTGTCGTGATGCCCGTTGTGGTCACTTCCTTGCCCGGCATCAGGTTTTCAAATTCTCCAAGATGCGTTTCAAATTCCGTCTGCCTGAACTTCAGCGGCAAATACGCATCAACCTTCGTCTGGTTTGCCGGAATTTTAAAATACGTGCGCAGTTCCTTGTTGCGCTGATACTCCTGTTCGAGTTCAATCGGTAGTCCTGTTGACATTTTAATTTTTTGGTTTTTAAGTGTTAATGTTCAATTCTGAAATGCTCTAACGACAAAAATACTTTTTTATTATCACATCAATACAATTTTCTTTTTCACTGTACCACCACTTTCTTCGTAACCATCTCCACACCGTCAGTTATTTTGATAAGATAAATTCCTTTGCCGTATTTACTCAAATCAATGGATGTGTCTTTATTACCATTGATAAACTTTTGCTGGATGAGCAAACGCCCCTGTGAATCATACACTGAATAATAACAGAAACTCGTATAAGGGTCTTCCCTGAAAATATGAAGATTGCCGGAAGTAGGGTTAGGATAAAGAGAAAAATTTCTTTTGCTTGCTGAAACTATTCCAACATTTGTAATACATTCTGTGAAAACAGCAGGATAAGAAGTTATAGTATCATGAGCAAATGCAGGTAAGCCATAGCCACCTGTTATATAGGTAAAAGTAAAATCGCTGTCTGTCGGAAAAAGATTGTAAACATAAATCGGCTCCTGGTGCTCATCGCAATATGTTCGCCCAAGCGAGTCCGTTTTATAAAGAAAGGCACCTTCCAATGTAGGTCCATGTATAAACCCATCCAACAAATAACCACTATCCGATGTTGCAATAATGCTTGAGGTAAAGTACCAGTGCTGAGGAGCTTGATGAACTCTAGTCCATAAAGTATCGCCATTGATATCTGTTTTAATAAGCAACGGGACAAATAAATTAGATGTAAGCACTGTCGCATATATTAAATGATTCCCATCAAGCGTATTTATTATTCTTGAATCCTGCATCATCAGCCAGTGGTTATCGCTGTCATACCCTTTGCACCAAAGAACCTGCCCTGAGGTATCGAGTTTGAGCATAAAATACTTTGGAGCAAACCAGGGGGGATAAGGAGGAAAATTCCAACTACTTCTTAAACTGTCAGTGTAACCTGAAATCAGGTATGAGCCGTCAAAATCAACTACACAATCATGGAGATACCCTTTCGGACGGAAGTAGGATTTACACCAGATAAAGTTCCCTGCTGAATCAAGTTTAGCGACAGCCGCACCGGAACTATCTGTATTCATGCCAAATAGAAAATTATTGTCAGGTAATGCTTTTACGAACTGAACTCCCCCTATCCCATAACCAAAATGCTTTGACCAAACATAATTCCCATTAGAATCTATTTTTAGGATATAAAAACCAGCTTCTCCCGGACCACCTAAAATCACTCCGCCATCATTGGTAAAATCAAATGAGCCAGGAAAATTATAACAATCGGGATTGATATGATAGTAATTAGCCGACAAAATATTTCCCAAAGAATCCATTTTACCAATGACGGGATAATAGTTAGGGGGACCTGGACCTCCTATGCAGGTGTCGCGGTAATAGGAACAACAAAAATAAAATAAATTATCCGAATACTTTTTAACCCGTCTTAAGGCAAGAAGGGTATCAATTTTATAAGTATGCTGGTATAAGTAATTCCCAAATGAATCAATCAATGAAATACCTGAACCAGTACCCCCTGCCAAACCCGCAAAAAAATTATGGTTGCTTAGCTCAGCTAAATATCCTGTTTGGGTTCCAATTGCCGGTTCATAAACTTTTTTAAATGTTATTTGTGCGATGCTGATATTTGAACTGAACAAAAATGCAGCGATAGCCAATGCAATCAATATTTTTTTCATGACTCACTGAATAATTATACGTTTCACTTTTTCCCCGTTCACAGATTTTACTTTAACAAAATAAATTCCCTTTGCAAACCCTGAAGTAGTAATGCTTTGCAAAGCAGCAGACACCTGTTCTTTCGAATAAATCTTTCTGCCCATAGGGTCAAATATAGTAATATCTTTTGGTGTTTTATCCTTTTGAAGGATTAGAATGTTCAGGAATTTATCGTTAGGATTCGGATAAAGCAAAAAATCAATTTCAGAAGCATTCGTTTCAGAACTCAGTGTTGTGTGAGGTTCCTGTCTGAAACTGAAAGCGGAGCCGACAGCGATGAATGCGTAATCGGAATGGAAAGCATCAATGTCATAAACAGGCGACATTAGTGTACCATTGAGTGGCGCTGAAGATAAATCAAGCCAAAGTTTACCATAGGAATCAGGTTGCTGATAATCTATGGGAGCAGGAGCAATTGCAGAATTAGGATGTGTGGGATAAAACGTAGTATAATAATATTCTGCAGTACTGAAGCCGGGCAATTTGATTAGCTGCGTATTCGGGGCAGTGCAATCGAGATAATGCTGATTTTCCCAGTTATAATACCAATGCTTGAACCAGAAGTTGTTCATGCTGTGCACCCAGCCGATGGCAAGGGTTTGGTCGGAGTTGATGAAATAATAGGATTCAATATCATTATTGCCGGGACTGCATGGGGGATTCGGATAGGAATTGTCGCACGAAAATGCCGACAATGCTGTAATATTATTATCATTTAAAATTGATTGCATATAAGAAGTATTTAGGAAATTTGACAGTGGCTGAAAATGGTCATAAAGAATTTTGTTTGTTACATCATGTTGGGTATGGATAGTGGCAACATCTAAATCAAAAATATTTGTCTGTCCGGCTTCATTTGAAAATCCTGTCAGCTGAAATTGATTATAGGGATCAGGTTGTGAAATACCATTATCGTTATAGTCATACGGCACAGGCAATGCATTGGGCCACGAATATATTCTGGGCCAACTCCATGTAGTGCCTGCGGCAAAATTTCCGAAAAAAGTTGAAGCCCATATTTCATTGTGAAAGGATACTTCATGATTATTAAAATATTGCGATGTTGGATAGGTGGGACTATTGTTAGGACCAAGGTAAATCTGTTTGTACCCTGGGGTGCCGTATTCTCCGTTATGAAATGGCTTTGGTTCGGAAGTGGATGAATTGACATAAGTATTTCTTAAGGAAACATCTTCATCAAATGTCCGCTTCACCTCAGTTATCGGGTGATATAATCCCTGATGGCAATCTATCAAATCAACTTCTGGATTTGGAAGCAACTGAAAATAGTTTGCCGGTGTCTGTGAAGGAGGCGCTCCGCTTGCAGCATAACTCACTAAAAATAATTTTTTGTCCTCGCCAAGGGGCGAATAAACAGGGTTACCAAAATCAACATTCCCCCTTACATAATTGGCAATACCCGTAAGCCAGTTGTTGATTGTAGGTTTAAGATTAATATCTTCGGAATAATTAAACCGGTTTTCGGGACAAATATCTCTGTGCCTGACACCAGTTGTATTAGTAACATCATCCCAATCATTGCAATTTGTACTATTAATGGGTTGGGGAGGAATTTGATTATCGTAATTACGCAAGTCGTTATTCGAGAAAGAAAGCATCTGGTCAATTTCATTAAATGGTTCTATGGATGCAATGTTTACAGAATATCCCCAGCGGCTCATGATGTATTTATACTTTCTTTTCCAGTAATAAAACACTCCCTGAGTCAGCGGGTTGCTTACACCGGAGGAATAAAAAAATTCTTCCATATCATACATACCGCTGCTTAGTCGTGTTGGTTCAAGAAATTTAAGCACATAAGGATGAGCGCCCCAAATAAATTTTTCATAAGCGCCAATGGGCGGATAGGGGTCAATGCAAAGTTGAATATAAATATTGTTGGCGCGGGCGCAATCCAGCATTTTATCAAAAGCCCAGCATAAAAATTGACAATTGCCTAAATAACCCGATGTCCAGCCGTCATCGGCACAAGTTCCTGGTATTTCCCATTGACTGCAAACGACCGGGGTTTTATAAGCATCATAAACACCTGCATTTACCCATTCAGGCGAAAAGGTATTTCTCATCATAAACATTCGTAAATAATTGCCCCCTACTGAATGCAAACTCTGCATCGTTTGCTGCATTACATCAAAATCCCTTTTGAAGAAATCATACCACCAGTCACCTTGGTCAGGTGATGACCATCTCCTGTAATTACCATGACCGACATCAGCCATGTTAGTGCCTAACCCGAAAAAGACATCTCCGTTTGGCGGCTCAAACTGGAGGATGCGCTTGTTAGTTGCATTCACTCCCAGGTACCCTTTATTATCGGAAAGCGGAGCATCGCATTCAAAAGAAAATCCGGTGAACTGTATAGATGCTAACGGCACACTGGAAGGAGTTTCAGTATAAGGTGCGCTGATATTAATAGAAAAATACCAGGTGCCTACTTCATCAGGCGCAGCTCTGAACCTGACATTATAGGGATATAATGGGCTGGAAGTATTCGCAGAAAGATTACTTTCATCTACTGTACCCCATTTGGCTTCTTTCATATAAAAACCCCATTTCATTTTTTGTCCCGAGGGGCTTGTCAATACCATGTGCATTTGCAGAGAATCATCGGCATAAGGATTTAAATCATAATCAGGATCCACATTACCGGGAGTCGCGGGATTATTAACTCCGTTAGAATAATAATTCCCAAAGAAATTACTAATGGCAGTTTGGTATTCGGCAGGTAATTGAATGCCAATTTCAAACTTCTCCCATTTTTCCACATGCACTACATCATTAGTGATGTGTGTTGAAGGGTCGGGAGCGATAAGAATCATATCTAATGATGGTCCGATGTGCGCATGAAAATTACCGTTGCCTGAAAATCCTCCTGCGTGAAATCCATCTTTGAGGTCTATTTCTGTGCCGCTTTTAAAATCCACCTCTGCCTGACCAGATATGTCAACAGGATTTGACGGAGAACCAGGTGAAATTATTTTCTGCGGCACCGTAATATTATGTGTTCCGCTTGTCCACGTAATGCCTTCCACAATGCGAGGCGGATATGGAGTGGGTTGGGAAAATCCGGCAACGGAAAAGAAAAATAGCAGAAGCAGGAAAACATTCCAGCGGTGAATTTGAATTTTATTTTTCATGGTGCTGCTTATTTAACATTCACCAATTCATGCATCTTGCTTTTCAATTCATCAATCTGCCTTTGCTGTTCAATTATATAAAGTGTCATCTCTTCAATTTTTTGCAACAGCTTCATTTGCATATTGCCAATTTCAACACCATCATCTTTTTTCATTTCACTTGCAGAAGGAACATCCGGTAAATGTTTGAATTCTATAAGATACTTTTCCAGTTCTTTCAATGACATGAGTTTGTAATCCTTTTCAAAAACAAAATCAGGAGGCCAAGGCAGCGACATAACTTTTACCTCTTGGCAAATTATTTTTCCATTTACTGCAAGAAGATAATTTGTGGGAATGGTTGTTGTTCCAATTCCGACTTTGCCTATTGAGTTTGGTGTTCCATCACCAGGTCCAACAAAAAATGTCGGAATAGTACTATTAAACCCAACCATTAAACAGTTTGATTTATTTATGCACTCTAAAGGTTGAGTTGCCGAAATTCCACTGCCAATAACTTTTGAATCCCAGGAATTGACATCAATATCAATCCATCTGCCAATTGCAACTGAAAGTCCTCCTCGTGCTATTGAAGAAGTATGTCCAAGACCTAAACCACGGCTCGATGGAGATGGATACATCATATCACAGTTCATAGTACTTGCTAAAAAATGCATTGAACTATCACCCATACGGATAATACTGTCTCCGGACATAGTCCTTATTCTATCTGTTGTTATTCCTCCATTTGTTCCGATTCTCATTCTCTCCACGCCATTTGTCTTAAACACCAAATCCTTATTATCCGTAGTCCCGATATAATTCGTTGGAGGGTTGCTCGCTGCATTTCCCGTCATCGTCCAGTCATTGCGTTCGGGCTCGGTGAGTGTGATGCTTTGCATGCTCGTGCAGCCGTTGGCATCGGTAGCTGTGACTTTGTATAAAATATTGCCTCCAACAGAAGTCCGGTTTTGCGTGGTGGGTCCGTCAAGCCATGAGAATGTATATGGAGACACTCCTCCTGATATATTATTCGTGATGCTCCCGTTGAATGCATTGAAAAGTGATACGTTATATCCGTTCGGATACAAATAACTGCTCAGCAAAACAGCAAGCAGTTGCGGCTCACTCAGGTTTAAGCCGTTGGTTGCAGTTGCACCTAAGCCATCCGTGACAGTTACAGCATAAAAGCTTGCCGTGAGGTTGCTTATGGTTTGCGTGGTGGCGAGATTGCTCCAGAGATAACTGTAGGGCATAGTGCCGCCCGTTGGGTTTGCGGTTATCCATCCGTCATTTCCGCGGTTGCACGAAATATTATAACCGTTGTGAGAAGAAGTGCTGAAAGAAATGTTGAGTTGCGCCATCGCATTTCCGCACATTGCGGCAAAGGATAAAAGTAATACAAAAATTTTTTGAGTAAACGTTTTCATGATAATTGTTTTTAAGAGTTAAAAATTAGTTGAGTTCGGAAAAACAAAAAGCGTCCCGGTAATTATCGGGACGCTTCGTATAAAAGAAGATATAAAAAAAATTATTTTTTTCGAGGGGGGGGGCTAAAATCCGCGCTGCGCAAGCATTACAGCGTGTGTGCGCTAAATTTTTTTGAGGAACACTGCAAAAAGTCATTCTAAAATCCAACATGAGAAAAACTTTTAATGGTCAATGATAATGGCAAAAGCATTAATAAAATATGATAAAAATCATGTCTTGCTTTTTTCCCCCGATGGCTGAAGTTTCATGCATAAGCCAAAGCGAAAGCCAACTTCAGCCGCTAACCAATCACCCTAATCATCATTAATCACAGTTCAGACAACTATTCTGCGGCTGCCCCTTTTTCATTTTTTTAACCCTCCCCTCCAAAAACCCCCAAATTTCGCTCAGATGCCATTCAGGTATCGTCAAAAGTCGCTCAGGTAAGGTCAAAAGTCGCTCAGGTAACCTTAAAAGTCGTTCAGGTAAAGGTAAAAGTCGTACAGGTAACGTTAAAAGTTTCTCAGGTAAAGCCAAAAGCCGTTCAGGTATCGGCAAAAGTCATTCAGGCAAAGCCAAAAAGTAAAAAGGTAGCATCAATAAACCTTCAGGCAAACCCCGCCTTTCAACACTTATTCGGGAAATCCTAAATCCTAAATCCCAAATCCTAAATCTCAAATCCCAAATCCCAAACCGTTTGGTTATTTTCACCCTCTCATTTTCCAATGCACACAAACGCTTTCACCGTTGACTTCGAGGACTGGTACCAGGGCATCGAACTTCCCATTGCCGAATGGGAAAACCACGAGCGCAGGATTGAGCATGGCTTCAACAAAGTGATTGAACTGCTCGAAAGACATCAATGCAAAGCAACCTTCTTCACTCTCGGATGGATTGCTGAAAAATATCCGCACTTAGTGAAGCAGCTTGCCGCAGCAGGACATGAACTTGGCTCGCACAGCTACTCACACGAAAAAGTTTACAACCAATCGCGCGAAGTGTTCAGGGAAGAAATCCGAAGAACGAAATATATTATTGAAAACCTCACAGGACAAAAAGTTGTCACCCACCGTTCTCCGTTTTTCTCCATCACTTCCCAATGCCTGTGGGCGCTCGACATCCTTGCCGAAGAGGGCTACACGATTGACTGCTCCGTCTCCCCCATCAAAACCTGGCGCTACGGAATTTCCACCTGCCCCGATGAGATTTTCCGCATCAAAGAAAACAACCTCATCGAATTTCCCGTTTCAAAATTCTCCTTCTTCGGAAAAACCTGGGCGATTGGCGGAGCGTACTTCCGCATCTTTCCCTACATGTTCACCTCTAACGGAATAAAAAAGAGAACACGTGCGAATCTTCCAAACATGTTCTACATCCATCCGTGGGAATATGATGCCGCGCATCCGCGAATTAAATTTGAGCGCAAGGCGATGCTCACTCACTATGCACGTTTGAACAAAACATTTCCGAACACCGAAAAACTTCTCTGCGATTTTTCGTTCACCACCGTCAGCAGCGTTGTAAAAAACTATGAACAGCAAAACAGAATCCCCACCGTCAGCATTAACGTTTTGCAGGATTGAAGCAGGCGAGCGAGAGGAAGAACTGTTGCAGAGCATCCGCGAAATTCTTCACGAAGGTGCTTCGCATAACGCAGAATTTTTTGATGCGGCACTCTGGAACTGGCAATATAAAAACCTGCCAACGCATCAGTCCGCTGTTTATGTTTGTTTAGACGATGGAAAAATCTCCGGCTACTATCACGTGCCTTTTTACGAGGGAATTATTCGCGGAGAGAAAAAGAAATTTGGTGTGGTGCAGGATGTAGCTGTTTCAAAGCGCCTCCGCGGCGGGGGTGTGTTTAACCAACTTGCTTCTTTTGCAACGGAAGATTTGCTTAAATCAGGAATTGATTTTCTCTACACTTTTCCCAACGACAAAAGCATTCACACGTTTCTGAAATACAACGGCTATTCAACGGTGCATACGTTCGACACGTTCATCCTGCCGGTGAAAACATCTCTGCTCATTCAATCGAAAGTTAAATTGTTCGGATTGGAAAAAATCATTGGTGCTGCTGCCGATTTATTTTTCAAAAGAAGTTTTGCTCTCAAAAAAGATGAACAAATTTCCGTGAACAAAAACTTTGATGATGCAACCGTTGGTTTGTTTGAAAAATTCTCCTCCCGCTTTCCGGTTCACCGCGCCCGGACAAAAAATTATCTCCAATGGCGCTATGTAGAAAAGCCGACTGTCAATCATGTGATAGTTTCTCTCAAAGCCGGAACACAGACCATAGCTGCCGCAGTGTTCAGGACGGATGTAATCTTAAACGTGAATTCATTGCTGCTGATGGATTTTGCTTTTGAGGAAGAAGCACAGCTTGCCAAACTCATTCATTATGTGAGAATGCACAGCAAAGAAATTTTTGCTGAACAGGCGGCAATGATTTTCACTGCATTTTGCTGCAATGATTTTCTTAAGACAAAGCGTTACGGTTTCATCCGCATCCCGAAAAAATTCAACCCGCGAAACCTGAACTTGCTTGCACGAACGGCTGAAGTAAAAACAGAAGACACAGAAGAACTCTTCAAAAAAGAAAACTGGTTTGCCACACCGGGCGACTGGGATGTATTTTGATTTTTTTTCATACAGCATATTTAATTTAATTTGGCGCTGATTATTTCTGCAATGAAGAAACTGATAATTAACGCTGACGATTTCGGTCTGTCACCTTCCGTCAACCGGGCAATCTTACAAGTTTGGAAATGCGGCAATCTCACGTCTGCAACTATGATGGTGAATATGCCCGGAACTGCCCATGCAATCGTGCTGGCTAAGGAAAATCCGTCTTTCCCCGTAGGTTTGCATTTTTGCATTACTGAAGGTACGGCATTATCAGGCAAGAGCGCTCTGACTGACGAAAATGGAAAGTTCACTAACCGGACACAACTTTTAAAAAACATTTTTAGCGGGCACATCACACGGAACACTATCAGGCAGGAATTTATTCTGCAGCTTGAAAAATTCAGGTCTTCAGGATTGTCTCTCTCTCATGTAGATTCGCATCAGCATATTCACATGAATCCATTTATTTTTAAATCCATTCTTCCTGTCATTAATGAACAGAAAATTCCTCTACGTCTTGTTTATCCGAAATTAAATTTCTCTCTTCTTTTTCCCCGTCCTGAAAAATTTTTCAAACAATTGGTGATGAACCGCGCCAGCCAGCGATTTTCAAAAATGTTATCCTCTCCTCATAATTCCGGTTTCATTTCGATTCATGATTTGGCTGATCCTGAAAATATCAGGGATGATTCTTATACAAAACTTCTTGCTGCAACAGGTTTAATGCCTGATTCCGTTGTCGAGTTAATGGTTCATCCATATATTCTCGGAAATGATGTCATCGAAATTTACAAAGATGATCCCGAAAAAAAAACATTCCTTCAAAAATGTTCCCGTGAATTCGGAATTCTTTCCGGAAGTCCGTTGTTCTCCGAATCGGGGTTTGCTCTGACGTCCTATGACAAACTCTGAAGCTATTCAGTTTGAACGGACAACAGAAAAACATCTTTCTGCTGTCAGTCAGTTTATATCCCTGCAAACAGGAAATGAAAAAGCAACCCCGTCATATCTTCAATGGTGGTTTTTGAAAAATTCTGTTTCCTGCTCTTTGCAACATGTGGAACTGAACGGAAACATTGCAGGAATTGCTGCTACCAACAATTTCAGAATAAATTTTCAGGGAGCGCAACACCTTGTGGCAATGCCGCAAAAAGTATTAACCGATTCCCGGCTGAGAGGTCAGGGGTTATTCAGCAAGTTGTATTTAAAAACTGAAGAAGAAAATTTAAAAGTGAATCATGTTGATTTCTTCCTGACATTCACGAACGAAGCGAGCACCCCTGTCTTTCTCAGGAAGCTCGGTTACAAAAAAGGAATTTCGCCTGATGTATTTCTGATTTTTCCCGGCATCAGCAATTTGTTTTCCCGAAAAAAATATGAGGTGACAAGCAACTTAGAACAGAGAGATGACTATCGGTTTTCCGCTACCGGTTTTAATAACTCATTTATTAAAGACGACATTTATTTCAAGTGGAGGTATTTTTCTTTTGAAGACGATATCGTCATGATTACTCACCGGCATGAACACAAACCGGAAGCGATTTTTTTAAAGCGAGTCGTGAAAAGCAAAATACCATTTTATGCAGTTCTCGATATTGTTTCAGAATCGGAAGAGTCAGCGTCTTTATTAATCCGCTATGCTCTGAATTATTCTGTCCGGAATTTTTCTGCCGGACTGATGGCATTAAATCATCAAAGGGTGGAGCCGGTATTTAAAAAGTTCATTCGCTATCGTGTTAGAAGCCGTTTTCATTTTCTTGTCAAGGGCAAAAACGAAACGGAGACGGAAAGTTTAGCTCAAACAAAATTCAATTTTACTTTTGGCGACCTCGATTTTATCTGAACGCGCTGAAGTAAATTCATCGGAAAAACATCTTATAAAAAATATTTCCTGTACCAATGCTGAAAAACAATCAGCGACCAGACAAGTTGCGGTGTGTCACCCAGATTTGATGAATACAGTTTTGCAAGAATTTTTTTTATCTCATTGAACTCGAATATCCCCTGCTCAGCAATTGCTTTTTCCGACAGCAGATCCTCCGTAATCATCGCTTTCAGCTCACTTTGAAACCACCCAAGCAGCGGAACTTCGAAGCCCTGCTTTCCCCGCTGAAAAATTTCCTGAGGCAGCAACTGTTCAAACGCATCGCGCACAATTTTCTTCCTGCGCTTGAAATCAATTTTGAATTCCTGCGGCAGCGTGAACGCGAAGTTCACCACTTCATAATCGAGGAAAGGGACACGCACTTCAAGTGAATTCGCCATAGACATCAAATCAACTTTGGTGAGCATGTCGTTGGGTAAAACCAATTGTGCATCGGAATAAAAAACATCGTTCATCCCGTTTGAAAAATCAGTACGGCTGAGGATAGAATCTTTTCTGACCATAAATTCCCTGAGTGCTTCAGTCGTAGTGTTCTCTCCGTTGAGCAGGGTTCTGATTTCGTTCTCCGCATTGAATGACGCCCAGTACCAATATCTATCCTTCGCTGAAAGCGATGCGCCTTTCATGAACCTTTCGGTCTGGCGGATTCTGTTCGCGAGCTTGCCTGTGCGCGATGAAGAAAATATGGTAAGCAGCGGCAGAAATATTCTCAACACAGAAGCTGACGTCCTGAATGTTCCTGCAGCGAGTTCTGCAAAATGTTTGTTGTAGCCGCCAAAGATTTCATCCGCACCATCGCCTGACAACGCCACGGTTACATGTTTCCGTGTGTGCATGCTGAGTATGTGAACGGGCAATGCCGAAGAATCGGCAAAAGGTTCGTCAATGTAATCGAGAACAGAATGAAGGTTGGCGTACAGGTCGTCTTTAGTCAGGTAAAATGCAGTGTGGTTGGTGTGATATTTACGCGCCACCATCGCAGCGAAATCCGATTCGTCATAAAACGGATTGTCGGAAAAGCCGATGGAAAATGTTTTCAGGTTTTCTTTTTGACGTGAGGCAAGAGCGGTGATAACAGATGAATCAATGCCGCCACTCAGGAATGTGCCGAGCGGAACATCGGAAATCAAGCGCTTCTCCACCGAGCCGTCCATGAGTGTGAACAATTTTTTCTTCGCCTCATCGTAACTGCCGGAAAAATAATTTTTTCTGTCCGGCTTCGGAATGGAATAATATTGCCGGGTTCGAAATGAATTTTTATCTGTGGCTTTCAGCAAGGCAAAAGTACCGGGCATAAGTTTCTTAATATTTTTAAAAATACTGTCAGGGGCAGG
>DATDOJ010000177.1:0-4541 GCA_035293345.1 Bacteroidia bacterium | reverse complement strand
GAAGGAGAACCCGAACCATTTAAATGGAGCGTGGATTCAATACCGGCAAAAGATATTCAAGGTTTAATTACTAATAACTCAAGTTGCCAGTTGATTAAGTGTATTAAGGTAATTAAGTTGTTTGTATTGCAGTAGATTTTGCTTTTTCTTAATTTCCTTAATTTCCTTATTTAACATAATTACCTTTTGTACTTCAATATCAAAAGTGCTGAACTGGCAACTTGAGTTAATTGATATAGAGAAAATCCGGCTGGAAATAATTCCGACCGGATTTTTTTATTGTTGTATTTTCGTCAATCATGAAATGGATATTTCGAAAAAAAATTTGGATTAGTGCAGTCGCTCTGCTGATTATTTCCTGTTCGACACCCGGCAGTGAATACGCTGCTAAGACAAACACTTTTTCGAATGATACCGTTACCATCCGGCAGCTTTTGGATTCTTTTGACCTGGCTTTGCGCAAAAATGAAATACAATATTTATACGGATATGCCGACCGTGCCAAGACGCTTGCTGAAAATATTAATTACGAGGATGGAATGGCTGAGTCCTACAAGCGGCTGGGAAACTTTTTCGGCATACTCGGGGATTACCCGAAGAACCTCGAATATCAGCTCAGCGCCCTAAAACTGAACGAGAAAAATAATATTCCTCCCAAAATCGCGCGCAACCTTTCAGACATAGGCATTGTTCATTATTCTCAGAATAATTTCAGCGAAGCCATGAGATATTTTGAAAAGGCATTGCGGATTAACCAACAGTTAGGGAAGAAGGATTATGTTGCAACCGCACATTTTCTTATTGCATTATGTTTGGATAAGCTGACCAACGATTCCTCAGCGCTTGAATATTTCTTCAAGTCACTGGCTGTGCAAAAAGAGTTGGGGGAACTTCAAAGAATGGCGGAATGCGAACAGGCAATAGGAGATATTTATCTGAACAGAAAAGAATATAGTGAAGCATTAAAGTTTTACAACAGTTCATACCATCACTTTGAAGAAGCAGGGGAAAGTATGGGTTATGCTGCCATCAATGTGTCCATGGCAAAACTTTTTCTGGAGAGCGGTCAGTTCGATAAGGCAGAAAAACATGCATTGTCCGCGGCTGACTATTTCCGAACGCTGCCTTACCGCACACGTGTTATTGATGCCTATGAAATTCTGCATAAGATATTTGCAGCGCAGCACAAGTTTGACAAAGCATATAGCTATCAAACCAAATTAGGATTGCTCCGCGATTCCGTTCAGGGAGAGCAAACCGCAAGACGAATTGATGAGATGCTCAATGCCCACGAGATGGATAAAAAACAAATAGAGATAGAACTTCAGCAAAGACAAATTAAAACAACCCGGACGCTAAGGAATTTTTTCATGATTGGGTTTTGTATCGTTGCGCTTCTTGCCTTTCTCACTTTCAGGCAATACAAGATAAAGAAACAGACAGCACAAAAACTTGAAGAAACCATTGAGCACCTCGAAGCCGCCCAGGAACAATTGGTGTACTCCGAGAAAATGTCCTCGCTCGGGAAACTTTCTGCCGGCATTGCACACGAAATTCAGAACCCGCTCAACTTCGTAAACAATTTTTCAGATATTGGTGTAAGCTTGATTGACGAATTGGAAACCATTGATTCCGCCCATAAGAGAAAGGAAATATTAAGTGACCTGAAAAACAATCTTCGGAAAATTCACGAACACGGCAAGCGGGCAGACGGCATTGTCAAAAGCATGCTCGAGCACATGCACATAGGCAGCCGCGAAAAGCGCCCGACCGATTTAAACTACCTCGCCAACGAATTTTTTACACTCGCCTTCCAGAGTTTCAAAGCAAAAGAGCCGGGCTTTGTATGCCACGTGGAAAAACTTTTCGACAGCAATCTCCCGATGGTCAATATCAACCCGCAGGATATCAGCCGCGTGATGATTAACCTGTTCAACAACGCCCTCTATGCATTGAACAAAAAGAAAATCACTGATGGTGTTGATTTTTCTCCTTCCATTGTGATTCAATCCCGCTTCAGCGGTAACAGAATTTATTTTTCAGTTAAAGATAACGGCACCGGAATTCCTAAAGACATCCGTGAACAAATATTTCAGCCGTTCTTCACCACCAAATCCTCCGGTGAGGGAACGGGGCTTGGGCTTTCCCTGAGCAACGATATCATTACCAAAGGGCATGGCGGAACCCTTGAAGTGAAAACCGAAGTGGGCGAAGGAAGCGAGTTTATCATTTCTTTGCCGGTCTGATTTTTATGTCGCACATCCTTGTTAAAAACGCCCGCTTCGTCAACGAAGGAAAAACCTTCGAAGGTGATGTGCTGCTGGAAAATGAATTCATAGCTCGCATAGACCGCGACATCAGCCACCGCACGGCAAAAATCATTGATGCTAACGGAAATACTCTGATGCCGGGCGTCATTGACGACCAGGTGCATTTCCGCGAACCGGGACTCACACACAAAGGAGACATTTGCACCGAAGCAAAAGCCGCAGTTGCGGGAGGCATCACTTCCTTTATGGAAATGCCGAACACGGTTCCTAATGCAGTCACGCAGGAACTGCTCGAAGAAAAATATTCTATCGCTGAAAAAAAATCGCTGGCGAATTATTCGTTCTTTATGGGAACAACCAATAATAACCTTGAGGAATTGTTGAAGACAAATCCAAAAACGGTTTGCGGCATAAAAATTTTCATGGGCTCGTCAACAGGCAACATGTTGGTGGACAATCGTGCAGTGCTTGAAAAAATATTTTCACAAAGTCCTATGCTCATTGCTACACATTGCGAAGACGAAGCAACCATAAAAAGAAATTCGGAAATCTTCAGACAGAAATATGGCGAGGATGTGCCTGTTAAATATCATCCTGAAATCCGGAGTGCGGAAGCATGTTATCTTTCTTCCTCCTACGCAGTTTCTCTTGCAAAGAAATTCGGAACACGATTGCACATACTTCACGTTTCCTCCGCCCGCGAACTGGAGTTGTTCGACAATAAAATTCCTCTCTCAGAAAAAAAGATTACTGCAGAAGCATGCGTGCATCACTTATGGTTTGATGACAGCGACTATGAACGACTCGGCAATCTTATTAAATGGAACCCTGCAATTAAGACAGCGGCAGATAAAGATGCTTTGCGCTCAGCGGTCAATGATGGCAGAATTGATTTCATCGCCACTGACCATGCGCCACACACGCTGGAAGAAAAACAGCAGTTATATTTCAAAGCTCCATCCGGGGGGCCGTTAGTTCAACACGCTTTGCCTGCCATGCTTGAATTATATCATCAACAGATATTTTCGCTGGAAAAGGTCGTGGAAAAAATGTGCCACGCCCCTGCCATCGCTTACAATATTGACAGGCGCGGATTTTTGCGCGAAGGTTACTTTGCCGATTTGGTTCTTGTGAATCTCAACAAGCCATTCACAGTGAATAAAGAAAATCTCCTTTACAAGTGCAACTGGTCAACTTTTGAAGGAACAACTTTTCAATCTTCAGTTACACACACTTTTGTAAATGGAAATCTTGTTTACGCTGATGGGAAGGTTGATGAAAGCAGCCGTGGTATGCGACTTAGCTTTAACCGCTGAGCAACCCCCCCGCTTTTTTATTTTCATTTATCTTCGTCATTCCTTTTTTAAAATCATGGGCAAGAAGAAGCAAAAGAAAAAATCAGTCACTGTTGCGCAGGCGTTGCAGCGCAAGCTGGCGAAGCAGCAGGGGTTTTATGACGGACGCTTCAAAGAAAAAACTGTACGTGATAAAAAGAAGGAATGGAAGAAAATGCTGTCAAGAAAGAAAGTGAAACTGAATGAAGAACTTTAGCCACAGATTCACAGATTAAAATTCAATTTTCAAATTATCTCATCTCCAAATTTTCAAATTCGTTTATGCCTGAAAATAAAAAATTATTTCTATTAGATGCCATGGCGCTCATCTACCGCGCCTACTTTGCTTTTGCAAATAATCACCGCATCAATTCAAAAGGACAAAACACTTCCGCTGTTTTCGGTTTTGCAACAACGCTGCTCGAAGTTCTGAAAAAAGAAAAACCCACGCACATCGCTGTTGCCTTCGACACCGCTGCACCCACTGCGCGCCACGAAGAGTTTGCCGATTACAAAGCCCACCGCGATGAAATTCCCGAAGACCTTGCTTCAAGCATTCCGTATGTGATGAAGCTGTGCGAAGCATTCAATATTCCCGTCATCGCTATGGATGGCTACGAAGCAGATGATGTCATTGGTACGCTGGCAAAGAAAGCAGAGAAGAAAGGATTCGATACCTACATGATGACTTCCGACAAAGACTTCGGTCAGTTAGTTGATGAGCATACTTTCATTTACAAACCCGCACGAGCAGGAGACAGCGCGCAGGTGCTCGGCATAAAAGAAGTTTGCGCGCGATGGGAAATTGAAAACGTTGACCAGGTGCGCGACATACTGGGGTTGATGGGCGATGCCGCAGATAATATTCCCGGCATCCGCGGAGTGGGAGAGAAAACAGCCATCAAGCTCATCAAAGAATTCGGCTCGGTAGAAAAAC
>DATDOJ010000176.1:0-3055 GCA_035293345.1 Bacteroidia bacterium | reverse complement strand
TGAATCCCCTGCATGGCATCGCGCGGACATTCGGTGAAAACTATTTTTTCTTTCATGCGCTCAACCACCTGCTTATCTTTTTAATCAATGATGGTCCTTCATAAATAAATCCTGTGTATAGCTGAACCAAATCAGCTCCTGCATTAATTTTTTCAAGCGCATCATTCGCAGAAAAGATTCCTCCGCAGCCGATAATTGAAAACTTTTCTTGTGCTTCAAGCGAAAGATAACGAATCATTTCTGTAGATGCATTAGTGAGTGGTCTGCCGCTTAATCCTCCTGAGCCAATTGTTTCAAGTTTTGAGTTCTGAGTCCGGAGACCTTCGCGTGAATTGGTTGTGTTGGAAGAAATTACACCGGCAATCTTTGTTTCGAGAACTACCTCAACAATGTCATCAAGTTGTGCGAGAGTTAGGTCAGGAGAGATTTTCAGAAAGATGGGTTTGAGGTTATTTTCAATTTGCAATTCCTTGTTAAGTTCCATTAATCTTGCGAGAATATTTTTCAGGGGCTCTTTTTCCTGAAGATCTCTTAATCCAGGAGTGTTGGGAGAACTTACATTCACCACAAAATAATCTGCCACATCAAACAATTCACGAAAACATATTTCGTAGTCATCCCCTGCATTTTCATTAGGTGTATTCTTATTCTTGCCAATGTTGACTCCAATAATTACATCTGATTTTTTCTTTCGTAATCTTTTACCAACTGATTTTGCTCCGTCATTATTAAATCCCATACGGTTGATAAGGGCTCCGTCTTTTTTCAGGCGGAATAATCTTGGCTTGGGGTTTCCTTCCTGGGGAAGCGGAGTTACCGTTCCGATTTCTATATGGCCGAAACCAAGACAGGCAAGTGCGTCAATATATTTTGCATTCTTGTCGAAACCGGCAGCGAGCCCGGCTCTGTTTTTGATATTCAATCCTGAAACATTTAATTCCCGTTTTGATTTGTCTGACGAGTAGTAAGTGGAAATAAGATTTTTCAAAAAAGGAATTGAAGTTGCAGTCCGTAATACACTCATAGCAAACAAATGCGCTGTTTCAGGAGGAAGAAGAAAGAGTAATGGTCGGAAAAAGAATTTGTACATCGCTTGCCAAACTTAGAAAAATAAAAATAAACTGCCAGGAAATAATTTTTCAGAAATAGCTTGCAACTCCAAACTGAATGCCGCCAAGGTGTGCTGGTGGATTGTTGAGGTTATCTGTAATCCAATGATACCTGTAATTAAACCTGAGCACAGTTCCGGCAGCAGGACGGAATGAAACGCCTGATGCGAGTCCCGAAATCTCATCCCCCAAATCTCCTCCACTGAAATCAAATGTCCCAAGATTATAATCAATCATTTCGAAGCGTGTGTGCACGGAAAGTTTTGCCTCGTCAAACCCCAGCAACTTTTTTTTCAGAATCGTGTAACCCGCTTCCACAAACCCTCCGTGCTGAGCCGTGCCGTAAATCTCATCAATGTCATCGGGAACTTCAACATTTACCCTTACCAATTCTCCCATGAGTTTCAGCTTTTTAATTTCGATTAATAAATCAATGGCATAAACAGCAAGATTTCTTTTCTCATCCACCACTGTTCCTTCCAAACGAAAACGGTTGTACACACCACCATAATAGGAAAGACCGTATTCCCATGCATTGCGTTTCGCGTATGATATTTTTCCGTTCAGCATCGGCAAACCGTTGTTATCTACTTCAAACATCTCCGGACTTTTTCCGCTGGCGAGATGCGTTCTTCCCTGTTCATTGAGAATAATATTTTCCTGCAAGCCGTTGACAACATAAGCATCGTAAGAAAAAATATAATTGCCTTTATAGAATTTTCCATGCAGACCGAGACCGACCTCTGAAAGTGTGGACGGAATAAGTTCAGTCGAGGAAAGCGGGCGCTCCACGAAATCCCATTTCGGTGAATCATGATTCGCATTGACAATGCCGATTTGCGGCAGGATAATTCCTGCACGGAAAATCAGAGCCGGATTAAATTCGAAATCCAGTAAGGCGGTTTCGAGCGCAATCTCTTCCGTGCCATGTTCGAATTCAACTTCGCTCAGAAATTTTATTTTATCATGAATTCCCGAGTAAATGAAAATGTTAAACCTGCGCAGCTCCATCGAGAATCCTTCGTTGACTCCATCTTCAGAAAAATAATTTGTGTTGCCTTCCATGTATCCTCCGACCGCGGTGGTAGTTTTTCCCAGGTAAATAAATGGCCTGTCATAAATTGCTTCCTGCACAGCCGGAACGGAATCGTTTTGCGCGTTAAGAATTAATACAGAGAATAAGCAGTAAATCAGCAGATAAATATTTTTCATTTCAGGTTGATATAAATGATATGGTCGTCATGAGTGACGGCAAATTGTTGCAGGTCGGCAAAAGCCGGCTCTTTCAAAACTTTTCCCGAAGCAGAAAACTCGCTTCCGTGGCAGGGACAGCGCAAAATATTTCCTTCCGGTTTCACCTCGCATTGCTTGTGTGTGCAGCGCATCAGCAGAGCCGAATAAATCTCAGGACCTCCTCCCTGATTTTTGCATGCTGTCTTAGCAAGATAGACAGGAAAAGGTGTTGCACGGGATTTAACGATTACAAATAACTGATCACCAAATTCGGGTTTGCTCACTGTAAGTTTTCCGTCCTTTTCAACAGCCGAAACATATTTTATGCTTGTGCATGATTCAAGGTAAGAAGCCATTGCCCCCGTTGCACAAGCCGCTATAACTCCTGAAGTGTTTTTCAGAAAATCTCTTCGCGAACTCATAAGGATTCGAGAAATTTTATCAACTGAATTTTTTCCGCAGGAGATAAATTTCTGAAATTCGTTCTGCTCGCAGCGCCCTCTCCTCCGTGGAATTCTATTGCTTCTTCAAATGTCTTCGCTCTACCGTCATGAAGCAGAAACATTTCACCTCCCTGTGAGTTTTTCTGAAGTCCGAGTCCCCACAACGGAGTCGTTTTCCATTCTGAAGTCAGCGCCTGGTTTTCTGTATAACCATCATCGAGCCCTGCGCCCATGTCATGCAGCAGCAAATCTGTGTATGGATGAAAGGTT
>DATDOJ010000175.1:0-4123 GCA_035293345.1 Bacteroidia bacterium | reverse complement strand
AGCAGGGAATTTTTAAATTCGGTTACAGCTACGACATCACCGTGTCAAAACTCAGAAATGCAGCAGCCGGTTCGCACGAGTTTTCACTCGGGCTGCAATTCACCTGCCGTCCAAAGACAAAACGTTTCAGAGCAATAAAGTGCCCTGCGTTTTAAATAATAGAAATAATAAAAAAGTATTTATTCAGTTAAGACCACAAACAGAAAAACCATGAAAAGAAAAATGAGAGTAAACCAATCACTGTATCTGCTGACAGTTTTTGTTTTTATTTTCTCCTCCTGCGGAAGGCAGAAATCTTCCATCACCGGATGGAACTACAACGATCCGAAGAATGGCGGATTTGAAGTTGTTCCCTACGAAGAGCAGGAAACCGGACCGGGATTAATTCTTGTTCAGGGCGGAACATTCGCCATGGGAAGAACCGAACAGGATGTTACCATTGACTGGAACAATATTCCCAAAAGAGCAACGGTGAGTTCGTTCTATCTTGATGAAACAGAAGTTGCCAATATTCATTACCTCGAATACCTCTATTGGCTCTCCAGAGTTTACAGCGCTGATTATCCTGAAGTGTTTAAGAAGGCATTACCGGATACGCTTGTTTGGAGAGACCAGCTCTCTTACAATGAGCCGATGATTAAATATTACCTCCGCCATCCTTCCTATCAATATTATCCGGTGGTTGGCGTAAGCTGGCTTCAAGCAACGGATTTCTGTGATTGGAGAACTCATCGTGTGAACGAACAGATTCTAATTCGCGAAGGAATACTTCGTGTGAATCCAAATCAGATTAATGAAGATAACTTCAATACCGATGCCTATCTCGCAGGACAGTATGAAGGACTTATAAAATCACTCCTGCCTGACCTCAATCCGAATTCAGGTTCTTCCGGTGACAGAAAAGTAAGAATAGAAGACGGAATATTTTTGCCTGAGTACCGTTTACCTACTGAAGCAGAATGGGAGTATGCGGCACTTGCTTACATAGGCAATACAATTTATGAGCGTGTAACGGAAAGAAAACTTTATCCGTGGAACGGACACATCGTTCGTAACGATGAAGAAAAATATCGGGGAGACATGATGGCGAACTTCAAGCGCGGACGCGGAGACAACATGGGCGTTGCCGGCTACCTCAACGATAATGCTGACCGTCCTGCTCCTGTTACTTCATATTGGCCCAATGATTTCGGTCTTTATAATATGGGAGGTAATGTTTCGGAATGGGTGATGGACGTATATCGTCCGTTATCGCCCGAAGATAATACGGACTTTAATCCTTTCCGCGGAAATGTGTTCCAGACACAGGTGCGCGATGAAGAAGGAAACATCGCTGAAAAAGACAGCTTGGGAAGAGTAACCATGAGAAACGTTACGGAAGAGGAAGCTGCAGAAAGAAGAAATTACAGCCGCTCTGATAACATCAGCTACATTGACGGTGACGAACCCGACTACATTAAATATGACTTTGGCGCCTCAACCATGATTGATGACAAAGCCCGTGTTTACAAAGGCGGTTCATGGAAAGACCGAGCGTACTGGATGTCTCCTGGCGCTCGCAGATTCCTCGATGAAAAGCTTGCCACCGATTACATCGGCTTTCGCTGTGCCATGGTTCGCCTGGGAAGCCCAGTCGGTTTGGGAACGAAGCGCAAAGGTGGAGGCAGTACTGCTCCAAAGAAGAAAAACTAATCAGCCATAACTTGTTAAGACCCTCCTGATGAAAGTCCGGAGGGTTTTTTATTTGCGTACCATTCCCATCATCAATTTTAGTTTTACCTTTCAGTCGTGAACATTGAAGAATTATATCAACTTTTTTTAAAGCACCCATCCGTCAGCACGGACAGCCGCACGATAAAATCCGGATCAATATTCTTTGCTCTCAGAGGAGAAAACTTTGATGGCAACAAATTCGCGAAGCAGGCGATAGAACAGGGTGCGGCTTATTCTGTAATTGATAATCCGGCTTACGAAGAAGATGAAAGATTTATTCTTGTTGAAGATTCAATGCGTGCGTTGCAGCAACTCGCCACGATGCATCGGAGCAAACTGAAAATTCCTGTAATCGCCATCACCGGCTCCAACGGAAAGACCACAACAAAAGAATTGACATACGCTGTTCTTTTTAAAAAATTTAATGCGTATGCAACCAAGAGAAACCTGAACAACCACATCGGGGTTCCTCTCAGCTTGCTCGAGATGAACAGTGAAACAGAAATTGCCGTCATTGAAATGGGAGCGAATCACCGGGGAGAAATTGCTGCGCTATGTGAAATTGCAAATCCTGATTTCGGTTTAATCACCAATGTCGGCAAAGCGCATCTCGAAGGATTCGGAGGATTTGAAGGAGTAAAAAAAGGGAAAGGTGAATTGTACAGTTATCTTTCAAACAAGAATGGGACAGCTTTTATTAATGCGGAAAATTTTGATTTGCATTCAATAGCAGAGGCTGCGGGAGTAAAAAAAATAATTTCATACGGGACAAATTCTGAATGCGACTGCAACGGTAAAGTTGCGGAAGAATTTCCTTCACTTAGAATTTCGTGGAAAGCAAAAAATAAATCCGTTGAAAATATTATTCAAACTCATTTAACGGGAAGTTACAATCTTGAAAATATTCTTGCGGCTGTCTGCATCGGGAATTATTTCGGAGTGGAACCCGAAAATATTAATTCCGCCATCGCAGAATATATTCCGTCCAACAACCGTTCGCAGGTTGTTTTTAAAGGAAGCAATATGATTATTCTTGATTGCTACAACGCAAACCCCTCAAGCATGACAGCCGCGCTGATTAATTTCTCAGGAATGAAAGCAAAAAAGAAAGTTGTGATTCTTGGCGACATGCTTGAGTTAGCAAATGAAAGCGAAGCGCTTCACCGAACTGTTCTCGAACAACTGGATTCTTTATCATTGGATAAAATAATTTTAATCGGAAAGGAATTTATTTCAGCATCGGGAAAAGAAAATATTAAATGCAAAATTTTTGCAACAACAGAAGACGCGAAAATATTTTTGTCGGAAAACAAATTTCAGGATGCGGCAATTCTTGTCAAAGGTTCTCACGCATTGCGGCTTGAAAAACTTTTCGATACACTTTGATTAAATTCTTTTCGCAAAAACCTTTTTGACGAAAATAAAACACAGCCATGTGAATAATGGCGCAGCAATAATGTCAATAGCATAATGCACGTGCTGCACCATCAGCAGCACTCCGAGGATAATTGCTGAGGCGAAATAAATTTTCTTCAGCGTTCCCTGCCGGATATTGTAATAACAAATCAGGATGGTGGTCATGTGTCCGGAAAAAAATAAATCTTTCGAAATGATTCTTCCGCCATTGGTAAAGAACTGAACGAACGGTTCTTTCAGCGGGATATAATCCATGGGCGGTTCAAGCGGAAATAATGGAATACTAATGAGGCGAAGCATGGTGACAAGACAATATGTTTGAATGCCTGCAAGTAAAATATCAGGAGTTTTTGCAGAAGCCAGTATCCATGAAATCACACCGAAATATAAAAGAGACATAATCAGCAGAGAAACATCGGCAGCCGGAAGCCATTCGAGTAACGGGTCGTTTAATAATTGCCCGTTCCTCGATTCAACATAATCAAAAAAGTACGGAAAGATAACCATGAAACTTGCCAGCACAAACAATGAAATGATAAACTGAATGCGGAAATTTTTCTTCGCCCAATAATATTTCCACGCAGAAGAAAAATTATTTTCAGTGGTGATAGTTCCCATCAGGAATGTTGTTCAATAATTCCGAGAATCTGATTCATCGTTTCGCTTGATTGCCAGTTCTCCCAAATATTTTTTAGTGACATCACTTTTTTCATTACCGCGTCCTGTTTTTTTCCTTCTCTCAATGCCACAGAATATGGGGTGTCGCTAAAGGTCACCATGGAATAAAGCGGCTTCCATTTGTCAGGATAATTTTCATTGAGGTATGCTTCAATCTTTTTTCTGAGGAGAAAATCAGGATGCCCAACCAGGTCGCGCATCTCCACGAAGTTCTGAACGGCAAGTTCTGCAATGGCATCGGAATTTTTTTTGCGTTCCCTTTCAAATTCAGTAAAAATATTTTTCCATTGCTGCGCACTGCTCCCCTTCTCCTTTT
>DATDOJ010000174.1:0-4246 GCA_035293345.1 Bacteroidia bacterium | reverse complement strand
GACTCCACCAAACTGTGCGGCAGCTTGCGGATAAACCCGACCGTATCGGAAAGCAGGAACGGAATATTTTCCAGAACAATTTTGCGCACCGTTGTGTCGAGTGTTGCGAATAATTTATTCTCAGCAAACACATCCGCCTTGCTCAGCACATTCATCAGCGTTGATTTTCCAACATTGGTGTAACCGACCAACGCAACACGAACAACCTGTCCGCGCTGTTTTCTCTGGGTGATGTTTTGCTTATCTATCTCTTTCAATTTTAATTTCAGCCGTGCGAGTTTGTCACGGATTACTCGTCTGTCAGTTTCAATTTCTGTTTCTCCCGGGCCGCGCATACCGATTCCGCCCCTTTGTTTTTCCAGGTGCGTCCACATGCGCGTCAGGCGCGGAAGCATATATTGATACTGCGCCAACTCTACCTGCACTTTCGATTGTGCGGTGCGTGCCCGCTTGGCGAAAATGTCGAGGATTAAATTATTTCTGTCGAGCACGCGGCACTCCAGAACTTTTTCGATGTTGCGGATTTGCGAGCCGGAAAGTTCATCGTCAAAAATGGCGATGTCAACTTTATACTCCTTGATATAATCTCTTATCTCATTGAGTTTTCCCTTGCCGACAAACGTACTGATGTCGGGATGTGCAAGGCGCTGCGTAAATCTTTTCAGCGTTTGCGCACCCGCTGTTTCGACAAGAAAAGAAAGCTCATCGAGATATTCTCTCAGTTGTTCTTCCCTCTGCTCAGGCAGAATCAACCCGATAAGAACGGCTGTTTCTTTTTTGCTGTTGATTATGCTGGGGAGTCGGGGCATGTGTGAAAAAGTTATACGTTATGAATTATTAGTTATACGGCATTAAGATGGCTGTGCAGTCGTATAACGTATAACATATAACATATTATTTTCTTAGTGTAAGAATATATTCTGATATTGAATGTATTTCCTCTTCAGAAAGCAGTCCGGAATATGCAGGCAATTTTCCCGTGAGCAGGAAAAAGGTCTTCAGCAAATAAAAGTCAAGGAATACCGTTATGGAAACAAGGTGAATTTTAAGAATCAGAGTTGAAGACATGGCAATGAAATTTCACGCGAAAGTACGAAAGCAAATCAGCGGACGAATTATGAAATAATCATGGGCAGAGAAAGTATTTTACAACACTCACAGAATTATTTCCGTATGAATTACCTCGAATGACAGACACGCCTGCCAAACCACGAATCGTCCGGTTGCTGCGGTATATTTTTACCGGAGTTTTCATTGCATGCCTAACGGTCATTCTCCTTTCACTCATCATCACTTTCTTCTACGGAAAGGAAGTGGAAAAATATGTCGTGGAAAAAATCAACAGCCGGTTAGCAGCAAAAGTTTCTGTAGGTGAAATCAATTTCTCCCTGCTGAAAAGTTTTCCTTATGCTTCGCTGGAATTCAGCAGCGTGATGGCATCGGATGCATTGACTTCATCAATGCGCACGGATACTCTTTTTTATGCAGACGAACTGAGCATGAAGTTTAACGTGCTGAATGTTTTCCGGAAAAACATAAGCATCCGCAAAATTGAAATGCGCGATGGATTCATCCGGATGAAAGTGAATGAGGATGGCACAGATAATTTTCACCTGCTCAAAGCCGGGGTTGATTCTTCATCATCAGAATCCGTAATCAACCTTCGGCAGATTCTGCTGAAGAACATCCGGTATAAATACATCAACAAAAAAGAAAAGCTTCTCGTGAGCGCTGATATTAACCGGGCGACATTGTCAGGAAAATTTTCTGATGAACAATTTTCACTCACTGCCGAAAGCGATTTATTCGTGAATAAAATTTTATCCGGCAGCGAAGAGTTTCCCGGCAACCGCCAGGCGAATATTTCGCTCACCGCTGATGTAAACAATTCTGATGGAACTTTTGCCATTTCATCGGCTGAAATAAAGACGGGAGAAATAGTTTTTGATGTCACCGGGCAGACCAAGACAACGGAAGAAGGCAGCCGTTACAACTTCCGGATAAAGACAAATCAATCACGTCTTGAAGAATTTTCTTCCCTGCTTCCGGCAGTATCCAAAAAACATTTTGAAAATTTCAAATATGATGGGGAAGCGTTTTTCACAGCCGACATCTCCGGAACGACAGGCAGGGAAAGTAAAAATGAAGTGAAAGCAGAATTTAAAATCAGACATGGGAAAGTATCGCACAAAAAAAATCTTCGCCCACTTGAAAACATAAGTGTTGCCGGAAATTATTCCTTCAAAAAATCCGGGAACAAAATCACTGCTTCGCTTTCCGTCTCTCAATTTAACGCAACGCTTGACGGCAAACCGATGACAGCCGATTTCAGGATTGATGATTTTAAGAATCCGTTCCTCTCGCTGAATGTTGCTGCAGATATTAATCTTGAAATGTTCCGGCAGTTTCTCCCGATGGACACACTGGCATCACTTTCAGGAAATGCATCTATTAATATTTCCTATGCAGGAAAAATTTCTGATGCCGGCAATGCCGAAGCATCGCTGAACAAAAAAATAAAAGCATCGGGGACATTAACTATTCGCGGTATGAATTTCGCGTTGAAAAACAATCCTCTTCAATTCACTTCTATCAATGGAAATTTTGTTTTCAATGATAACGTCATTGAGGCAATGTCATTCACCGGAAAAATTTCCGGAACGGATTTCAGCATGACAGGAAAAATTGAGAACCTGATTCCTTTCCTGCTTCTTCCGAATCAACCGGCAGCAGTAGAAGCATCGCTGCGCTCACGCAACGTAAATCTTGACGAACTTCTGGAGCGAGGCAATGCCGCATCGGATGACACAACCTATAAGCTGAGTTTTTCTCCCGGACTTTCCTGCGCGATGAAGGTGGACATTGATAAACTCAATTTCAGAAAATTCAAATCACAACATATCAGCGGTGTGTTAAAACTTCGGGATAAAATTCTCAGCAGCGATGGGTTGATGTTTTCTTCCATGAAAGGGACAGTAAATCTGAGCGGCACGATTGACGCAACGCGTCATGACAGTTTGTTCATGTCATACACTGCCAAAATCAAAGGGCTCGATATTCACGAATTGTTTTACGAGTGTGAAAACTTCCGCCAGCAAACGCTCACCGATAAAAATCTTCGCGGCATTACGGATATTGTGATGCAATTCGCTTCCAGGTGGTCGTCTGCGCTAATCATTAATCCGAAGAGTGTGGTGGTTGATGGCAGCGTTAAAATTTTCAATGGCGAGTTGCACGACTTTGCTCCCATACTTGCCCTGTCGCGATTCATAAAGGTCTCCGAACTGCAGCATGTGAAATTCTCCGGGCTGCAAAACCGGATTCAGATTTATGACAGGAAAATATTTATTCCATCCATGGAAATAAAATCGAGCGCGCTCAATCTCACCGCTTCGGGTTCACATACGTTCGACAATAAAGTGGACTACAGTTTAAAACTTCTGCTGTCGGATGTTCTCGGAAAAAAAGCGAAAGAAAATAACACCGAGTTCGGAGTGGTGGAAGATGACGGGCTGGGCAGAGCATCGCTTTTCCTGCACATGACGGGTGACGCTTCGAATCCGAAATTCGCTTACGACAAAAAAGCGGTGATGAAAAAAATTCAGACCGATATTAAAACCGAAAAGCAGACACTGAAGGACTTGCTCAGGAAAGAATTCGGAACGAAGAAGGACTCGACTGCCACACCGAAAAAGGAAAGCAAAAAGGAAGCGGTGGAAATTGAGTGGGACGAGGATTAGTTCATAGTTCATAGTTCATAGTTATTCGCGTCATAACTATTGAACCATTGAACCCATAAACCATTGAACTTCCCTTTACTCACTCCACCCTCCACACCTTCCAGCCACTTTCATCGGGTTCCATTCCGTATTCGTATTTCACGTACGGAAATTTTTTCATGATGTAGCGGCAGATGCGCCCGGGGGTTTTGCCCAGTGTCCATTCCTGCTTGCTGATGAAGACGCCATTGCCCTTTTTAAGCCCGATAATCTTAATGAAAAATGGCGATGCTTTTGCTTTATAAAGGAGTGGAGTTTCAGACATTTCTTCGGCAGATAAATTTCTCATAAAATTTAGTTTTGGGATTAAATGGGTCAATAATAACTACTAAAAGATTAATTGTAACTAACAAAAGGTGAATTGTAACTAACAAAAGAATAATTATATACCAATGCTGATTGAAAATACGTAAGATTGACAATTGACAGTTAATAAAATTTGTGACGTATTAATAAGAATAGGAAAG
>DATDOJ010000173.1:0-2307 GCA_035293345.1 Bacteroidia bacterium | reverse complement strand
TGTGTTGAAAGCAACCGCCATAGTCACAGAAGGTGTGCGCTACCGCTCAAGCGGAAAAGAGGTTGTCACCAATAAATCCAAGAGCGTTCAAAAACTTCGTGTACGTTTTGTGCTGGTAGAAAACAAAGTGATAGATAAAGGTCCTGTCAATATTTATATCCGCATACTTGGTCCTGACGGAGCCGTGATGTCGTCCGACCAGGAATCGTTCCTGATGGATGGCAAGGCAATGGTTTATACATCGAAAGAAACTGTGGCTTACGAAAACAAAGATGCAACGGTTGAAGTGATGTGGAGTAAAGGCAGTGCGTTTCTGAAAGGGCATTACACGATTGAGATTTACCAGCATGGCGGTTATCTCATCGGCACTTCGTTTATTGATTTGAAATAGACCTCACCCCAGCCTTCTCCAAAGGAGAGGGGGCACGCACCGGCATAAAATTAGTTTCTGATACATGTTCAATTTAAAAGTAAGCACGCAGTTGCATGCCGCCTGTGTGAATCACATCAATACTTTCTGATTTCCTTCCTTCGTAATTCAGCGAGAGCTGCATGAACGAAGTTATGCTTCGCTGCAGCGACAATCCCCACGTCATATTTTTTCCTTCGCGCAATCCATTAAGCATTTCATAGGCAAGCGGTGTGTTATCCTGTGCGTTGAATTTAATGTCAATGTAATTGAAGTTGGCGGTAAGTATTCCTGCTGAAACAGAATTATACTTTACGTCAATTCCCGATTTTATTTTCTCTGCCCTTTCTCCGATAGTTCCCGATAAGTTTTCAATTTCATCTGAACGGATACTAAGTGTGATTCTGAAGCTGGTGGTCGGTTGAAACGAAAGGCGCGGCTCATAAACAAGTGAGCTCAAATCATAGTCGCGGGAAGAAAAGAATTCTGAAGTGTTTGTCTTGTTGCTTGCTTCGATTGATGAAGTCAGCAGAAATGAACGGCTGATGTTCCAGCGCACGTTTGCGTTTTTTGAAATGAACACCCTGTATTCAAAGCCGTTACTGTAAAGCGACTTGGTTGAATTCTGCTGCCATGTTGCATCAAAGCCATACACGCTGCTGTTGCGGTTGAAATAAAAAGTGTTGCGCAGCAGCGATGTAAGTGAAATCAGCGTAGCATTGTCAATGCCTGTGCGGAATGGGTTGAGGGACTCTGCAAAATCTTCGTCACTGGTTTTCCGTTCGATGCGACCCTGTGTCTGGTTTGAAAGGCGCGAGAAGAAATTTGTTTTCCCTTCGGGCGACTGAATAAAATTTGACGGAGTGACTGAAAGCACCTGGTTGATTTGATTGGAGCGCGTGGTGACATATTCGTTTGTCGGAATAAAAACCCTGACAAAATTTCCTGACGATGCAAATGCGGCTACTTCAAATTCATTTAACTCTTTAATGCCGTCCCCATCATCAAGCCAGACATAAACCCCTTGCCCCACTGGGACTTCAAGATAAACATATTGCTTCTTCTGTTCCTGCCCTGTGCCGATTTCGAAATAGGTGCTCGACATAAGCCCGCCCTTGAAAAGTGTCATGCGGTATTCTGTTCTTCCGAGAAATGACTTCTGCGGTTCAAGAGAAGTTAAGACAGTGTCCTTTATGCGCAGTTCCCTGTATGTAGCTCCGAGAGAAAAAATGTGTTTAGGATTTTTTGTAAGCGCAAACGTGATGCCGGCATTATCAGCAACGGTTGATTCTTTGAGTTTGCCTGCGCTTGCCAGGAAGTCATTGCGCCTGGAAACTTCAGCACGGTAACTTATTCCGCTGCTGTCTGATGATGAAAGATAAAACTGCAACTGCTGAAACTGAAAACTTCCCGGAGAAAGAGAATCAGAAAGAACATAAAATCTGTTGCGCTCACCTTCTTCTGCGGTTCCTAAAATAATTTTCCCGAGTTGCCGCGAGAAATCGGATTTGTGGCGGATGTATTGGGAGCGTGCAGAATCATTTTTTGTAGTGAGGTAACTGGCGGAATTTACAAGCCGGAATTTTTTCACCGACAGGGAAGAAGTAAAAACCTGGTTGAATGCATTGAATGGCTGCCCTCGCTGGAAATATTTCGATTGGTAAGAAATATTGCCAATGGATTTCCTGCTGACGCTGAACTGAACACTGCCGATGTTTTCAGTTTCCTGCCGGGCGTTGACGAGATTCCAATCACGCTCGAATTCAACGGCACGGTAGCGCTCCAGCGGCTTGAAATTTTTATTAACATGTTCATAGTTGAGCGTTGATGTCAAATTCCAGCCGTCTTCTTTTTTATCGAGCCGGAATATTTTATTGTGAATGACGCGCAGGGCGTAG
>DATDOJ010000172.1:0-2940 GCA_035293345.1 Bacteroidia bacterium | reverse complement strand
ACCAACCAGCCGGTGAATATCAACCCCGGCAGCAGCGCAGGATTCACACGCGCCTATCAGCCGCATGGCATTGCGGTGGACGATGCCAGCGGAAAGGTTTTTGTCGCCAGTTTGAACTACAGCTTAAACGGTCCCGCCCCGCATCACTCCACCGGAGGAATAGAACGCAACGGCTTTGTCACCATCATTGACATGAACACGATGCAATATCTCAGCTTCACGGACGGGCTTGGTTTTCCATACATCTATAAATGTGAAGTGCTGCCGTTTCCGTATTCGGTGATGGCGAAGTAGAAAATCAGTTATTAGTTATTAGTTATAAGTTATAAGACATGGATATGATGCGGCATAATTTCCGGCATGTTCATGCTGTCGTATAACTTATAACCTGCCTGCCATTGCAGTACGCCAATCGCGTTGGCAGGCAGGCGTATAACAAATAACTTTTTCCCGTAATTAATTACTCGTTATCTTTGTATGTTCGTTTTTAATGAGTGTCGAAAATAATTCATGGCAGCAAAAATGGATGAGAACAATAACCTGAGAGCGGAGATTGCACGTCTGAACAAAATTATTACCGTTCTGCTCGACCAGATTAGTGTGCTTAAAGCAGAAAACAATGCTCTGAAAAATGAGAGGGGTATTAAAAACATCTTTGATACCGTTCCGGATTATGACAAGGATATAAAAGAGAATATTGATACCGATGTAATTTCTGAGAAAGGTATAGAAGAAAACATTGATACCGATGTAACTTCTCGGAAGGGTGTAAAAGAAAATATTGATACCGATGCAACTTCTGAGAAAGGTATAAAAGAAAGTATTGATACCGTTGCAACAATCGGGAAAGGTATAAAAGAAAATTTTAATACCACTGCAGCCAACAGCAGTGCAGCAAAGACAGACATTGGCAATGCTGCGGTTTATCTGCCGGCACACATTGAAGCTGATAACACCAATGTGGTAAAGCTCGCCAAGGCGCTGCGAAATTTTTTGCCCGATACAAGACAACACGATGCACTCAGTAACATAGCGCGCGAGCTTCTGCTTTTGCACAATGCCTCGCGGGTGTCTTCGCACGAACTTCGCAAAGCAGCGGGGCTGAGCAAACCGGGTTTTGCCAAGCATCTGCCCAAACTCAAACGCAGGGGATTCATCATGAGCGAGCCGCCACTGAAATATCGTCTCACCGAAATGTCGCGGGAGATTATGGAGAAGGTTTTCGGGTGAGAAGTTTTTTCTTCTCAGGGCTTTGCTTCTTTTTTTATATGACAGAATAAATTACTTTTGGGTGATGAAAATTTAAATCTCTGAGTCATGAAAAAAAATTTACTCTTATTGATTTTATTTATAGCTGTGTTTAACACAGGAACAATCCGTTCTTACGGCAGCAATCCCGACAGTTTGTATTCCTGGTATCCGGCAACTTGCAGCTCATGGACGCTTAGCGGCAGGATGATTTATTCCTACAATGCGAATAATTATGTTGACTCTTCTTTTTTTTATACCTGGAACGGAAGTTCCTGGGATAATTATTCGCTCAGCATTTACGCATATGATGCGAATAATAACACGACTAATTTTCTTCAGAAGACATGGAACGGAAGCAATTGGATAAACGGGACTAATTACATTTACTCCTATGATATAAATAATAACCTGCTGAGTAAAATATATCAATATTGGAATGGAAGCAGTTGGGAAAATGGCTCGCAATATCTTTACACTTATGATCCGAATAATAATCAGTTAAGTTATCTCGGTCAGTCGTGGAACGGAAGCAGTTGGGTTAACAGCATTCAATATCTTTACACTTATGACCCGAATAATAATCGCATAACCTCGCTGTATCAAACGTGGAACGGAAGCGCATGGGTAAATAATTCTCAAGGTCTCTACACATACAATGCAAATAATTACATGACGAATGAACTGAATCAAACCTGGAACGGAAGCGCATGGGTAAACTCAACGCAAGCTGCATACACGTATGATGCAAATAATAATTTGCTCAATAAATTGTACCAGAGTTGGAACGGAAGTACATGGGTGAATACTTATCAGTCCTCTTTTACATATGATGCTAACAATAATCAGTTAAGCAAACTTGATGAATTATGGACAGGAAGCAGTTGGATTAATGACCGCCAGTTTCAATTTACTTACAATGCAAACAACGACATCCTGAGTTCAGCCGGAAAACAATGGCTAAGCAATGCCTGGTGCGATTCGGATTCTGTGCATTACTACTATAGCATTCCTACAGGCATTGAAGATGTAAATAGTTTCAATCAGGAAATAAATATTTATCCCAACCCCACCACAAATCAATTCACAATCAGCAGCAGGCAGTTGGCAATTAACAGCATAGAAATTTATGATGTGGTGGGGCAGAAGCGCCTCACCCTAAATCCCTCTCCAAAAGGAGAGGGACTTCGCGTTGATGTTTCTTCTTTAACCAACGGAATCTATTTCGTAAAAGTGAAAACCGCCAACGGAGAATCAACACAGAAACTTATAGCGCAGCATTAAATTTATATCATTGTAGGGACATGACATGTCATGTCCCTACAGAAAACAACCAACAACATGATTTCTACAAGACGCAATTTCATCCGCCAGGCAGCCGCCTTCACCGCAGGTGCCTCCGCCCTGCCCGCTCTTTCCTTTGCCGACCTCGATGCCATCGAAGACGCAGGAAAGAAAATAGAAACTCTCTCTGCGCTCGAAGCGGCAGGCGATGAGGATTTCTGGTTCACCGTGCAGCAGGCGTTCACAGTGTCTCCAAACATTATCAACCTCAACAACGGTGGCGTTAGTCCTCAGCCCAAGATTGTGCAGGACGCGCTCGACCGCTACAACCGCATCGCCAATGAAGGTCCCGCGTACTACATGTGGCGTGTGCTTGGCGATGCGCGTGAAAATGTGCGCAGGCAACTG
>DATDOJ010000171.1:0-2248 GCA_035293345.1 Bacteroidia bacterium | reverse complement strand
GACATCCACACCCCGCTCATCATGGGAATCATAATGAACAATTTGATAATTTCTTCCGGCAATGTTTTTTTGCTTCACCAGGTCTTTAAGAACACTTCGGTTTTCAACTTCAGCGCAGCCGAGAATGCTTAAACCGTCATCGGACGCGTCAGCGCCAATCAGCGCAATGACGGATGCGAGCTTGTGTAATTTGTCGAGATAAACTTTTCCGGTATAGTGATTGGCTCCGTCAGGCAGAAACTCCTCATCGTTTTTGCTCGGGTCATTAATCGTGTCGAAAAGATTTTCGAGATTATAAAACCCGATACACACAGTGCGGTCTTCATGTCCGTGTCCCTGCGCAAAGGAAAAACGCGAAACAAAAAACGTAAACAGAAAAGTATAAACGAGGACGAAGGAAAATTTCATAACGGGACTTTGCGCAAAGCTAAGACACAGAAGCAAGGGATTCTGAATTTCCTCTGTGCCCCTCCGAAAATTTTTAGCTTTGTCCACCCATCAAATCAGAACAGTTCAAATTCGCATGAAGCATTGTCTCAGAATTCTTTTGTTGGTTTTATTTCCGTTCTCACTTTTCGCCCAGACAGCAGCTGTCAGCGGGCTGGTGACCGACAATGCAGGCAATCCTGTTATGGGGGCAGAAATAAAAATCAGGAACACAGCATTCGTTTCAGTCACGGACAGCGAAGGCAAGTTCGCCATCATAAATATTCCTTACGGCAATTATGATTTTGAAATCAGCGCAGCTTCATTTATCGGTATTGTTGTTTCTCAAAACATAAATAAAGCGGAGCAAACAATTGGTAAAATAGCACTTTCACGTCCCGAAGAATTAGGGAAACAGGATTCGGATAACTCATCGGAAGCAAATAATTCGGAGGATGAATCAGGCGCTTCTTCAGGGCAATATGTTTCTTCGGCACTCACCGCTTCCCGTGATGCATTCACCTCTGCCTCTACTTTTAATTTCAGCATTGCCCGTTTCCGCATGCGCGGGTACGATGACGAAAATTTTATAACGCTTATCAACAACACGCCCATGACGGATTTAGTTTCGGGACGCACGCCATATTATATTTGGAGCGGATTGAATGACGTTTTCCGCAGCCGCGAATTTTCATACGGGCTTGCACCTGCATCTTTTTCTTTCGGCAGCGCGGGCGGAGCATATTCCATAAACAGCCGCGCATCAGTGCAGCGGAAACAGGTTCAGGTTTCTTATGCGCTGTCCAACCGTGTGTATGACAACCGGATTATGGCAACGATGGGAAGAGGCATTTCAAAGAAAGGATGGGCTGCGGCATTTTCATTGTCTCACCGCTGGTCAACGGAAGGTTATATTCCCGGAACATTTTATGACGGGACTTCTGTTTTTGTCTCAGTGGAAAAAATTCTGAACGCAGTGAATTCAATTTCGCTTACAGCTCTTACGGCACAGTCGAAAGCAGGGCGCGCAAAAGCCGTTGTCCAGGAGATGTATGATTTGACAGGCACGCATTATTACAATCCGTCATGGGGTTATCAGAACGGAGAGAAAAGAAATGCGGCAGTGAATGAAAACCAGCAGCCCGTGTTCATTCTCTCACATGACTGGACGATAAACGAAACTTCCACGCTCACCAGCTCTGCTTCATACCGCTTCGGAAAAAGCAAACGCTCCGATTTATCGTGGTACAATGCGCCAGACCCGCGCCCGGATTATTACAGGAACCTTCCTTCATGGATAGAAGCGACAGATTCGCTGCAGGCATCAGCGGAAAATTTCTTTTCACAAAACGAAGATGCTCTGCAGATTAACTGGGGCAGGTTGTATGAGGCGAATGAAACCAATATTGAAACCGTTGAAGATGCAAACGGCATCGCAGGAAACAACCTAACAGGAAAGCGTTCACTTTATATTCTCAGCAATCGTGTCAGCGATAATTCGGTTTTCAATTTGAGCACCACGTATAATGAAGCAGTCAACGCACATCTTTCTTTTGACGGAGGATTAAATCACCAGTCGCAATCAACCGAAATTTACCAGGAAGTGAAAGACCTTCTGGGCGGTGATTTTTATGTTGACCTGAATAAATATGCCGACACATCGAGCTCTAATGCCGGAAATTCAGCTGCCATACAAAATGATTTGAACAACCCGAACAGGATTTTGTACAAGGGCGATAAATTCGGTTACGATTATACCGCTCACATTTCAAAAACATCTGCCTGGATGCAAACGCAGTTCAAGTATGCCCGTGTGGATTTC
>DATDOJ010000170.1:0-13481 GCA_035293345.1 Bacteroidia bacterium | reverse complement strand
ACGGTTACGGAAAAACGTGTTGAATGGTCCTGAAGGTCCCCATGCCTGGTCAATCATCAGGTTTTGGCAGATGTTTCCTTCAAACAAATTGGAGAACGCATAATGCCCGTGCAGCGAAATGTCGCCTCCTAAGTCAGTGGGGAATTCTGTACGCGTAGGTTCGATGGAATAATTATATGAATACACATTGCCGTTAGCTCCCTGTTTCACGCTCATGGCATGACGCAGATGACGGAAAATATTATTTTCTATTTTGCTTTCTCCCGTGTGGCTTGCCACGGTAACTCCATATCCCTTGGTGCTGGTTCCTGAATAATCATAGGCATGATGAAAATAGCTGCCTGTGATTTCAAGCGCTGTGCTGAACTCAGCAGCTATAAGCGAACCGATGGTGTGTTCAAGTTCAACACCGCGCACAAGGCAATTGGCAGCATAATAAAAATAGATTCCGTAATTCACGCTCGGAGCGGTGCTGTCGGTTCTCACAATATGCATACACTGCACGCTTACGTTGCTGCGCATGTTCACTCTTCGGATTTCTACATTCAATCCCGAATCATAATCAATGCGGAGAGCATGTTCAAGAAAAATTGTGTCGCCATCAATGCCTGTAACTTTAAGCATCTGGCCAACAGAATAGTCAGCCCACGATGCGGGGTTGGTATCCCATGCTCCGTTTTGCTGGCGAAGCTCGGCATAATCGCCTGCAGCAAAATTCATGGCGCTGTCGCAAAGAATCCTGAACGAATCTTTCCCGTATCCGCTTTGAACCGGATAAAACGGATGAGGTTGCGATGCCTGAACATTAATGCAATTGCCTGTTGCGCCTCCGAAGTTAAATGTGAGAGTGGTTTGCGCAGAGGAAGCGCCTTTTAAAACAACGCTGTCGGGAAGATTTATTGTAGAGTTCAGCAAATAATTTCCGGGCGGGAAATAAACTATACCGCTGTTTCCGCTTAATGAATTGATGGCAGCCAACACAGCAGGATAGTCGTTGGTCGTGCCGTTGCCTGTGGCGCCAAATGTGGTGACATCGGCAACGTTATTCGTGTCAACATAAAAGTTTTGCAAGCCGGCATAGCTCCATTCTGCTCTGAGAGAGTCGGGGATTACCTGTGCGCAGGCAGCGCCATACAAAAGGACAAGGAACAAAACGCTGATGATTTTCTTTTTCAATGTTTGCATGATTTTATACCGCCTGCCAAAACTAAAACAAAAAAGGAGAACACCTGTTCTCCTCTTTCGCCAACATGAAAAAACAATTCTTTATTCTACGCTACACCACCTCCACCTCATAACTTCCATCGTTGATGGCATCGGGGTTGAAGACAATCAAATAAGGATTAGCAATATCACCGAGTGCAGTGACAGGAACGGTTTGCTGCTCGCCCGGGTTGAGCGTGACAAACACTGCTCCCGGTTGCGCGCCTTTCACCTGTGCGAGATAAAACTTCAGCACGATGACTCCCGGATTTTCGAGCTTCAGGTTTACGCTTGCTTCGAAGGTGCGCTTGACAATGGTCTTTGCCGTCAGCTTCTTCACTGTTCCGGTGAACAGAACCTGTTTAGGGTTACGGATTGCCTCTTCATCGAAATACTGGTTTGCCTGTGCGGGGTCTGCCGCATATTTTTTTATGAGGTCGCCCAGGTTGGCATATTGCTGCACACACATAGGCACACGCGCTGTTTCCACAGCATCGCTTTTTGTTTTGGTAACGCTTATGGAACCCTTCTGTGCGGTGAGTGCATTATTTGCCAGCGTGTAGAAAGCATCCACATCGGCTTTCACCGCTGCCAGTGCCGGGTCAGCACCGATGGCATTACTCAGCGACTGCACTGCCTGGATGCGGTCGTTCTGCGAACCGGTCTGAAACGGTGTTCTGTGGTTAGGCAGCAGCGCCATATATTCCGGAGTGCCCTGCGGATAAACATTTTGTATGTCAATATCCCACTCCTGGATTTTTGTTCCGCTCAAATCGCTTAGCCGCAGGTTCAGGTTGAGCGTTGCTCCCTGCTGCAAACCGATTTGCGCGCGCCATGCATCATACCTTTCCACCAGCGCAAGATGCAGCGGGTGATAGATATTGTAGAGCGCAAGAAAATAAGGGTCAGCGCTGGCTGCAAGCAAAGCGCTGTCGTGCCATGTTGAAATGCGAACTGCCATGCGGTAGCTGTTATCAGTTGCAACAAGCATGGGGTTGATGAGATAAATCCACGGACGTTTCATGATTTTTGTTTTTTAGAATTAGTTAAACATTAATTTATTTAACTGCAATAACGCAGCACCCCGATTTTTAGTATCAGATTTTGAAGAAAAATTCACGCTGACTTTATTTCTTCATTTACCGTTCACGAAGTGCGCAAAAAAAGACCCACAGGCGCGCTCGACAAAAAGAAACCTCGCCTGTGGAATCCACAGATGCGTTCGACAAAAAGGAAATGCGTGCATTAATCTTATCGGACGCGTTCAACAAAAAGAAAACGCGTGCGTGAAACTTATTTGATGCGCTCCACAAAAAGAAAACCCGCCTGTGGAAACCACAGACGCGTTCGACAAAAAGAAAATGTGTGTATGGAGCTTATTTTATGTGCTCGACAAAAAGGAAACGTGTCCGTGCAAATGTTTTGATGTGTTCTACGAAAAGGAAGTGGGTGAATTGAAATTGTTTTGGTAGATTTGTTTCAAAATAAACCGCCAGGTCGCAAGGGCTGACGGCACGGAATCCAATTAATGTTGAATGATTATGAGTAAAAAGGAAGAAGAAAAGAAAATATTATTTATGGTTTATAAAAGGGAGTTGTTTGAAGACACTTTGGGAGATAAAGATGAAACTCCTGACTTTATATTAACGGATCCTGTAAACGGATTAAAGATTGGAGTAGAAATAACTACTCTATTTACAAATCAAGCAAGTGCGATTAACAAAAATGATCGATTCACAGATTCTTATATCGACAATCATATTGCCGAAAGTAAAAAAGGAACTAAGAAAAAGAAAAAACCTGCATACTTAAGAGTTCTAAATGTAACCCAGATTGAAGGCGATGATTCTTTAGTTTATAAGAATCATGTTGTTTGGCAAATAGCCAGGCTGAAAGACTATTTTGAATTTTTTGAAAACATAATCAAAGAGAAAAGCAAAGCATATGAAAAAAAAGTAAAAGATTTGCAATTTGTGAATCTTATTGGCAAAGACATGGAAAATTATTTTAAGCCCCACAAGACCGCTGGTGCGGGGGAACTATACGGCTTGCTCAGACAATATAGTATTTTTCAAACAATAATAAATTCTAATTTTCAAGAAATTTTTTTAATAGCAATTTTTAAAGAGATAAATTATTCTATTCCGTTAAAGTGGCTCATATTTCAAAGTGAGTATTACTTGTTCAAGATTTTCTGGCAGGAGTTCAACAGTAATAATAAGGAGTATGTCAATAATTTAAAAATACTTCTTGATAATTTCTGTGTATGTATGATTCATTTGGGATATAAAAACATATACCTAAATTCAGATAATACAAACAGGTATCTTTATTTTGGAACATCTTATTGGAAGATTAATAAAGTAACAAATGAACTAACTGAACATGCCTTCTTAGCTCTTAATTTGCCTGATGAACATCTCGCAAAAAATATGTTACAGAATTATAAAAACTATTTTCCACTATTTCAGAAGTATTTGGAGTTTAGAAAGGAAAGAGGTTGCGTGATGGATGAAGGAGTATTTCGTAAACTTCCTTCCTGAAAGTTTGTAAGGATACCCCCGTTGGCTGAAGTTTCGCACGTAAGCCAAAGCGATAGCCAACTTCAGCCCGCTACAATAGCTTAGAAACTTTTTCCACCCCGATGCATCAGGAAGGAAAGAAATTGTTTTTTGCAAAATATGTCTGCAGAAAGCGCGGGATTATTTCTGCTTCGTTAATATATTTTTCATTGCATCAATTTCCGCTTTGAGTTCTTCAATCATCTTCTGCTGTTCCTGGATGGCTTTGATGGCTATGGGTCCGAAGGCGGAATAGTCGAGCAGGTATGTGTCCGCTTCATCGTGGTAACTGACTGCTGAAGGAAACAAAGGAAGAACATCCTGCGCAATGAAACCAAGATGTTTATCTGCTGTTTCGGTTTCACTCTTGAAGCGGTATTCCATCAGCCGGAGCTGCAAAATTCTTGCAAGCATTGAAGGGCTTTCCGAAATATCTTTTTTCATCCGCTTGTCCGACAAGGCGCTGTACGTCCCGGTTACATCATCAAATGAACCCGTTTGAACTCCATTAAAAAAAAGCGACAGGTTATTTGAGGAATATACATACATATGCCATTCGTCAGTATCTACATTGTTGTTCATCCTAAATCCATTGCTAAATCCGGTCGGATAGGAGATATGTAGTTTAGAAGTCGGAGCAGTAGTGCCGATGCCTACATTACCACCGGCATCAATTCTCATTTGCTCATTAGCAGCGGTGGCGAAATAAATTGTGTCGGCAGCATCAATAAGCATTCCGTCTGTGTTGGTGGTTAAGCGTGCCAGGTCATTGGCGTTAATGCCATAAACAAAACTTCCGTTATTGGGTCCGTTCTTTGTCAGGACAAAATAATTGCCGGAAGAATTTCTTGCTTCAAATTCTCCGCGGGAAATATTTGAGCCGGTGCGTGATAAAACAGTGTTGCTTCCTCCTGCCGTGTAAACATCGAGTTTTTCGGAAGGTGCTGTTGTTCCAATGCCGGCATTTCCTGTAGTTGTCACACGCATTCTTTCTCCTGAATTTATATCCAGATACCAGTCACCGTTCGAGGCAATCCAATGACTTCCTTTCAATGTTCCCTGCTGAAGATATCCGAAACCGGGACTTGCTCCGGCAGTCGTTGCATTAATATAAATGCTGGACCAGTTTGCATCATTACCATCAACCTGAATTCCTACCTGACCTACAGTATTATTTACCTGGAGTTTTGCGGCAGTCGGTGTTGTTGTGCCGATGCCGACATTTCCTGCGCTTGTAATTCTCATCCATTCATTCGTCATCACTAATGAGTTATCAGCAATGGAACCAATCTGCAAATGATTTTTAAAACCGAGCTCTCCGTTGTCAACACCGCCCGGAAGAAATCCAAGACGCGAACGTCCGGCAACACCTCCATCAATGGCAATTCCAACGTTTGTTCCCGAAGAATATACGTGAAGAATCTGTGCAGGCGTTGTTGTGCCGATGCCGACATAACCGAAAGAATTTATTCTCATTCTTTCTATATTATTAGTTCCAAATAGTAAAGAATTCGGATGGCTGTTTTTTAATACAACATCATTAGCAACGCTTGTTGGAATCCAGTTGCCTGCTATGCCTGCTGCTCCAAGAGTTCCTACTAAGTCAATGGTATTAAACATCAACATTCCAAGTCCCTGACCAGCTGTTGAGGGCTGCATAAAAATTCCGTCACCATCAAATTTTGTATAGAGATGAAGCGCGGAAGCGGGAGCAGAATTATTTATTCCTACTCGTCCAATACCTTTCAGATACATCACAGAATTGGTTGCGGCAAGATTACGCAGCCTGAAGTTCATCGCAGATTGAAAATTACCAACAGCCGGGTCTTCCCAAAGTGCATCTATATATGCGGAAGGAGTTATTCCGAAATTGGATACTTCATTCCTGAAAACAAGTGAAGCACCGATACCGCTTGCAGGTGTTCCTGAACTGAAGCGCGTTATGGAGAGAACATTTTCAACAGCATTGGTTGAAGCAAAACTTTTGAATACTTCGAGTTTTGAAAACGGAACTGTATTTCCTATTCCCACATCTCCACCATTATTATGAATGTTTGAATTATTTACAATCCAGTTTGTGCCATCCCAATATGGAGTGTTGCCTGCTGTGCTGCCTGAGGAAAGAAAACCTGTTGCCCCGGTTGCGCCTGTGGCCCCCGTTGCTCCCGCGGCACCAGTCGCACCTGCAACTCCCTGCGGACCGGTTGCACCCGTGGCTCCGGCAGCGCCCGTGGCTCCGGCAATTCCTTGTGGACCCGTTGCACCTGTGGCACCTGTAGCGCCAGTTACCCCTGCGATTCCCTGCGGACCGGTTGCACCAGTCGCGCCTGTTGCTCCTGTCGGTCCCGGAGTTCCGTTAGCAGAATACAATGCATAAGGAACAGAAAGCAATTGTGACTCACCCATGTTGGTGAAACTGTTTCCGGCAGCGGGGTCCATTTCAACTTTCAGCCATTTGTCTCCGGTGCTCCATGCGATGGAAGAAAAATTTCCGCTCACCGCATTTTGCATTCCGAGTTTTATGGTGAACAAACCGAATTGATTTGTTGTAGCCGTATCAACTTCCACATAGAGCGGAGTTCCGGCTGAACCTTGTTCAATAGTAAGACGAACAGTGATTGTTTGACTTACCAAAACATTTCCGGCTGCGTTGCGTGCTACTGCCTGGTAGTTTATTCCCTGCGGAACCTGCGCCTGTGAATAGGTAACAGGCAATAGGCAACAGGCAATAAGAACGCTCGTCATCCGTTTAACATATAACGTATAACGTGTAACTTTTTTGCAAATTGTTTTCATGGTTGAATTGTTTTAATGTTGAAGGGATGAAAAATATTTTCCGAAGAGCTTTCAGAAAATTTCGTCTGACAAACTTATACAAAAAATATTTAATTCTTTACCATCCTAACAAAAAGGGAATATGTGTGTGGAATTGCAGTGCTACAATAGAGTTGTTGCGAAATAATTTTTAATGTCTTAATAAATTCCATTGTCGTTTTTATCATTTAGCTATTAGATGAAAGTTCCATAATCCGCAACATAACCACATCACGTGGTCTTTCAGTTCTTCACTTTTTGAAAATTAACTCCGACTGCGTTCCAAACGCGGTTGGGGTTTTGCTTCAGAATTTTGTTTATTTTTACATCATGAACAGCCGTAAAGACCTCATCAAAGCCATACTGCGCTACAGTAGTGATGAATACAAAAAAGAGCAGCTTGAAAAAATTTCGGACGAAGAACTTGTTTACATTAAGCTGAAAGCAGAGAAAAGAAATCCCGCATTAAAGTCAGCATCTTTTCAGAAGCAAATCGGAAAAGCATTGGCAAGGAAAAGGAAGAAAAAGCGCTGAGTTTTTTATAATGAAAATTAACCCCGACCGCGTCAGAAAGCGGTCGGGATTTTGCTTTGGAAAAAATATCACCTTTGCACGCATGTTAAACTTTTCCAGAACAACGCTTGCCAACGGTCTCCGCGTTCTTGTGCATGAAGACAGCACAACGCCATTAGCGGCAGTAAATATTTTATATGATGTGGGCTCGCGCGATGAAAATCCTGAGCGCACGGGCTTCGCTCATCTCTTTGAGCACCTCATGTTTGGCGGCTCGCAGAACATACCCGATTATGACGGAGTGGTGCAGGTGGCGGGTGGCGAAAACAATGCCTTCACCAGCAACGACATCACCAATTATTATCTCACGCTGCCTGCCGCGAACTTAGAAACCGCTTTCTGGTTAGAGAGCGACAGGATGATGCAGCTTGCTTTCAGCATGAAGAGTTTGGATGTGCAGCGCAATGTGGTGATTGAGGAATTCAAGCAGCGTTACCTCAACCAGCCCTACGGTGATGTGTGGCTGCTGATGCGCCCGCTGGTTTACAAAGTTCATCCCTATTTGTGGGACACCATCGGCAAAAACATATCGCATATCGAACAGGCATCACTGGCAGATGTGGAGCAGTTTTTCCACTCGCACTATTGTCCCGACCGCGCTGTTCTTTCCGTTGCGGGAAATGTGAAAGCAGAAAATGTTTTCGCACTGGCAGAAAAATGGTTCGGAACGATTGACCGCAAATCGCCTTACAGCAGAGCGCTTCCTGCCGAGCCGGAGCAGAAAGAAAAGCGCACGCTCGAGGTTAAGAAGAAAGTTCCGGCTGATGCCATCTACATGGCTTTTCATTGCTGCTCGCGGGTGGACAAGGAATTTCACACGGTTGATTTGCTCACCGATGTTCTTTCTTCGGGAATGTCATCACGTTTATATCAGTCGCTGGTGAAAGAGCAAAAACTTTTCAGTGAGATAAATGCTTTCACTACTGCCGAGTTCGACAAGAGCATTATCATGGTGCAGGGAAAACTTTCGGAGGGTGTCAAAATGGAGGATGCCGAGAAATCCATTGAAGAAGAGTTGAACAAAATAAAAAACGAAACTATTGCCGACCGCGAATTGCAGAAAGTGAAAAACAAAGTAATTGCCAATATTGAATTCTCGGAAATAGATATTGCATCGCGCGCGCTCAACCTCGCATACTACGAACTGACAGGCGATGCGAATGAAGCGAATAAACAGGAGGAGCATTATCTTTCCGTCACTGCCGACAACATCCGGCAGCAGGCGCAGCAGATTTTTCGGGATGAGAATTGTTCGGTGTTGTATTATTATTCGGAGAGTTGAAAGGGAACGCTGATTGTTATGATGATTAAGATAAATTATGATTATCATTTTTAAATCATAACCATCATAAAAATCTGCGTTCAAATAATTTAAAATTATGAACGAAACAATATTATCCCCTGACCGCACCCACATCCCGCAACTGATTCTGCCGGAGAAAATAGTTATTACTCACGCGGAAAAATTTGCTCTTGATAACGGCATTGCAGTTTATTCTGTGAGCGCAGGAACACAGGATGTTCTGAAAATTGAATTTGTATTTACTGATAAAAGCACGAGCCACAATTCACTACTCATCACTTCCGCCAATAAATTAATCCGCGAAGGAACAGTGAAGCACAGCGCACAGGAAATTTCGGAGCAGTTGGATTTTTATGGCGCATATCTTGAAACAGAATCCAGCCCTGATTTTTCTTCCATTGTGCTTTACACTCTGAACAAGTATGCGAACGAAACACTGAACATTCTTTCTGAAGTTATTTTTGAAGCGGAATATCCTGAAGAGGAACTTGAGATTTATAAAGCCAACAGCATACAACATCTTCGTTACAACAAAGAGAAGGTGGCTTATATGGCAAGGAAAAAAATAAACGAAGTTCTTTATGGGGCGCAGCATCCATACGGCTACAATGAATCGGAAGATGATTACAATTCATTGCAGCGCGAATCACTCACAGGATTTTACCAGCGATATTACCAGGCAGGCAACTGTACCGTTTTTATTGCGGGAAAAAATTCGGATAAAACAATTCCAACGCTCAATACAATTTTCGGCAGCAAGTCATGGCTCAGAGCAAAAGAAAGTAACGGCAGTGAAAAGGAATTTACTTCATCACCTGATAAAAAACATTTTATTCCGAAAGAAGGAGCATTGCAATCAGCCATTCGCGTTGGCAGAAGAATCCCTGAAAAAAAACATGAGGACTTTCTTCCGCTGCAAATTCTCAACACTGTTCTTGGCGGATACTTTGGTTCGCGTTTGATGTCGAACATCCGAGAGGATAAAGGATTTACTTACGGCATCGGCTCACAGCTTGGCTCCATGCTTCACTCAGGTTTTTTTGTAATCTCAACTGAAGTGCGTAGTGAAGTAACACAGCAGGCGCTCGATGAAATTTACAAAGAGATGAAACGTCTTTGTGTTGAACCTGTTCTGGATAAAGAATTGGAAATGGTTCGCAACTATATGCTCGGCTCTTTCATGCGCAGCGTTGATGGTGCTTTCCATCTTTCCGACCGCTGCAAAAGTGTTGTACTCTTCGATATGGATTATGGTTTTTATGAGAGGTACATCACAGCAATTATTTCCACATCTCCTGAATACATGATGGAACTTGCCACAAAATATTTCAGCGAAGATTCTTTTTTCGAGGTGGTGGCAGGGAAAAAGTAATCGTTTTCTTTTTGAAATTAGATGCAACTAAAAGGCATCATATCTCATCTTATTAATAAAATTACGATAAAATCACACGCTGATTCAGTTGACTAATCAACATAATTGACTGTTTGCAAAATAAAATTCACTTTTTTTCAATTCATCAGTATATTTGTATGTTTGTAATCGCATCCGCAAATGAATAATAACATGAAACAAAAACTTCCTATCTGCATCCGGAAAACATCAGCATTCATCGCTTTTGTTTTCATGTTGAATTCTTCGTTTCTTGGTTTCGCTCAATTAGTTGTTAATGCAGGCGGCACACCCACAACAATAATTAACAACTTAATCGGAGCCGGTCTCACTGTCAGTAATGTTCAGATAAACTGCGGTGCTAACGGACCCAATGCCGCTTATGGTACCTGGAACGGAACTGCTTCGAATGTCGGTATGCCGAACGGAGTTATACTCACCACCGGAAGAGCTACAAATGCAATTGGTCCGAATAACAGCGGCTCTTCAACAGGAAGCAATAATATAACATTTGCTGACCCGCAGCTCACATCCATTTCACCAAACGCCACCAACGACCCCTGCATTCTTGAATTTGATGTTATTCCTCACTGCAGTCAAATCTCGCTTCGTTTTGTTTTCGGCTCTGAAGAATATCCTGAATACGTAAATTCAATATTTAATGACGCGTTCGGTTTTTTTGTCACCGGTCCGGGTGGTCCGAATTGCACTCCAAATTTCTTCAACAACACTAATGTTGCTGTGTTACCTAATGGCACACCTATGAGCATCAACAGTGTCAACAATGGAAATCCGGGATTCGGCTGTCCGGCAGTTCTTCCGGGACCATGTGCCAATTGCGCATTCTATGTTAACAATTGCGGTTGCGCTGCTCCTCCCTGCATTCAGTATGACGGGTTCACAACTGCTGTAATCGTTACACTCAATGTTTGTGCCTGCCAGAGCTATCACTGGAAGTTCGCCATTGCCGATGCCGGTGATTGGGCTTACGACTCAGGAATTTTCCTCGACTATCTTAATTCATGCGGCAGCCCGCTGGTTTATAACGTGACTACTCAGCCGGCTGTTTGTGCATGCAATGGATCGGCAACGGTTAACATCACCACCGGAACACCGCCTTACAATTATACATGGAGCAATGGACAAACAACACAGACAATCTCCAACCTTTGCCCGGGAACTTACACCGTCAGCGTCACTGATGCTATTTCCTGCAACACGGCTGTGACACAAACGGTATTGATAACCGGTTCATCAACACCTGTAACTGTAACTCTCACTTCACAGCAAAACGAAAATTGTTTTGGCGATACCATTGGCAATGCTATTATTAGTCCGTCAGGAGGCACGCCACCGTATTTATATTTATGGAGTACGAATCCGCCACAGGTGACGCAGAACGCATGGAATCTTCCCGCAGGTAATTATTCTGTGATAGTTTCAGACACCAACGGTTGTGCCGATACGCTTTCAGTTAACATTACAGAGCCGCCACAAATCGTAATTGATACCACCGTCTATTCACACACCACGTGCAACAATAATAACGGTTCTATCTCCCCGTCTTATTCAGGTGGCACAGGTTCTTTCAGCTACTTGTGGAGCAATACCCAGGGAAGTCCGACAATAAATAATCTTGCACCGGGTGTTTATACAGTTACAGTAACTGATGGAATCAATTGCACGGAAACGGCAAGTTTCACAATCAATCCTTCGACTGTTCCTGTGGTTACAACTTCACCGGATATAACTATTTGCGAAGGACAATTTACAACACTTACTGCCAGCGGTGCTGTCAATTACTCATGGTCGCCTCCGGCAGGGTTAAGTTCAACAACCGGCAGCAGCGTAAATGCAAATCCTCTGAACACAACTTTTTACCAGGTGATCGGTTCGGATAATTTCGGCTGCTCCGATACCGGCTATATCAATGTAACAGTAAATCCTGTTCCCATGGTAACCGTCACGCCTACAGCGATTGTAATTTGTGATGGTGACACAACACCTCTCATTGCAGCGGGTGCGGCCACTTACACATGGAACCCCTCAATTGGTTTGAGTTCCCCTACAGGTTCACCTGTTTACGCCAATCCTCCGGTAGGAACATACACTTACACCGTAGTTGGTGATTTGCTTGGTTGTCTGGATTCTGCCCAGGTGACCGTTGCAGTTAACCCGATGCCTGCAGCTGCCTATACGCCTGTCTTTACCGAAGGATGTTCCCCTGTGATGGTTAATTTTCTTGATGCTTCAACGGTAGTTCCGCCCGGCACGAGCTATCATTGGAATTTCGGTAACGGCAACACGAGCAGTCAGCAGAATCCTTCCTTCAATTATATTCAGCCGGGTAACTATATAGTTACGCTGACTCTGACAGCTCCTGGAGGTTGTACTTCCGTCTTCTCAGATACCACTGTGCATGTTTATGCCAATCCTGTAGCATCGTTTATCATTGCTCCGATATCGAGTTTCATCGGAAGAGTTGTTTCGTTTTTCGACCAGACTGTGCCAACACCATCAACATGGAATTGGAACTTTGGTGACGGCATCGGAGCATCAAATCTCCAGAATCCTACTTACACATACAACGACACCGGAACATTCGTTGTCAGTTTGGTTGTTTCCACGTCAAGCATCTGCTCGGACAGCGTTACATCAACCATACTCATCCGCGATTTTGAATATCAACTGTGGGTTCCGAATATTTTCACTCCCAATGGCGATGGAATCAATGATATTTTCTACGTGCAGGGAATCGGGGTGACCAAGTTCGATATGACCATTTATGACCGCTGGGGTCTGGAAGTGTTCCATTCAGATAACTGGCTCAATGGCTGGAACGGAAAAATGAGAGGCACTGGCGCTGAATTAACCAATGGAGTTTATGTTTACACCATCAGGGCGTGGGATGTCGGTGATAAGCTTAATCACTATGTAGGAAAAGTTACCATAGCGAGATAAAGTTTTTCCTTAAGAATTATTCCCTGTTTTATTTTCGAGCAAAGGCACGAAGCGGAAATAATCAAGTTTCTTTTCTTCAACGCTTCCGTCAGGAAGTTTGGTGACTTTAGTCATTACCTGCGTTCCTCCGGCACCAACCGGAATCACGAGAATTCCTCCCGGCTTCAACTGCGCAGTTAAATCGTCAGGGATATAAGGTGCGGCAGCAGTGACAATTATTTTATCGAACGGAGCAAAGGAAGGAAGCCCTTTGTAACCGTCACCGTAAAATATTTTTGTAACGTATCCCAGGGACGGAAGAAACTTTTTCACTTTTTCGAAGAGGGGTTTCTGCCGTTCGATGCTGTAAACACGCGCGCCAAGTTCTTCGAGCACAGCCGACTGGTAACCTGAGCCCGTTCCTATTTCCAGAACTTTATCTCCTTTTTTTATTTCAAGAAGTTCTGTCTGGTAGGCAACCGTGAATGGCTGAGAAATGGTTTGTCCCTCTCCAATCTGGAACGGCTGGTCTTCGTATGCATATTCCACGAAAGCGGGGTCGAGAAAAAGATGGCGCGGAATTTTGCCGATGGCTGCAAGAATTTTTTCGTCCTTAATTCCTTTTCGCCTGATTATTTCCACCAGTTTTTTCCGTAATCCCTGGTGACGGAACGTATCGCTTTGCAAATTTTTCACG
>DATDOJ010000169.1:0-2945 GCA_035293345.1 Bacteroidia bacterium | reverse complement strand
GGCATGGCTCACCGCAGAAGCAAGCCGCCACCCGCTGCACCAAATCATTCCTGCCTGGATGACGGGATATTTTATTTTAAAAAGTTCTGTGATTCTGTTCTGCACAAAAGAAAAATTAAGGATTTGTGATGTTACTTTTCTGATTTGCCAAAAATAATACTTTTACAACCCGCTATAAGTTCGACAAACTGAAATAGAAAAAAAATGAAAGTGATCATCCCTGTTGCAGGAGTTGGAACGCGCTTACGCCCGCACACGAATACGCAACCGAAGGCGCTGGTGCCCGTTGCCGGCAAAGCCATCATTTCCCACATCGTTGACAATCTCATTGCTGCCGGCATGAAAGAATTTATTTTCATTGTCAGCTACCTGGGTGATAAGATTGAATCATACATACGCTCCCGGTATAAAAATATCAGGTGTGAGTTTATTTTACAGACACCGCGAATCGGTTCCGGTCATGCCGTCTGGCTGGCAAAAGATTTTATCAATGAGAAAGACGAAATCATCATTGCTCTGGGCGACACTATCTTCGATATTGATGCAAAAATATTTCTGGGTGCCAAACATTCTACACTCGGAGTGAAAAAGGTTGATGACCCGAGGAACTTCGGTGTCGCTGAGGTCAATGAAAAAGGATTTATTACGAAGCTCGCTGAGAAGCCACCTATTCCGAAGTCAAATCTTGCGCTGGTTGGCTTGTATAAAATAAGAGAAGCAAAAAAACTGATGAACGCCCTGGATGAAAACATTAAAAATAATTTCAAGACGCATGAAGAGTTTCAACTGACGGATGGAATAATGAAACTCGTTGAGTCAGGAATTTCAATTACAACTTACACCGTTGAAGATTGGTTCGACTGTGGAAGCAAGGAAAATCTTCTCGACACAAACGCTATCATGCTGAGCAAAACATCATCGCCTAAGCACAAAAAATACAGCTATAAAAATACGGTTGTCATACCGCCTGTCAGCATTCCTGATAATTGTAAAATAAAAAATTCAATCATCGGTCCGAATGTTTCCATCGGGGAGAATACGATTATCACCGATTCTATTCTTCGCGATGTCATCATCGGCTCCGACTCAGAAATAAAAAACAGCGTGCTGCATCATTCCATCATCGGCAGCGATGCTACGTTAAAAGGATTGAGTCAGTCGCTGAACATCGGAGACAATACTGAGATTGACTTTGGTTAAAATAATAAAACGTCTGCCGCAGGACAAATTCGTCCTATGGCGAACGGATGACGCGGAGAGGACAGATTCAAACTGATAGTTTTTAAAAAAAATAATATCATAAATTAAATTTTTCGTTTATGAACAGCGAAATAAAAGACAAAGAAATTTTCATTCTCATCCGAAAGGAACTTGAACGCCAGCGTCAGGGAATTGAACTGATTGCATCAGAAAATTTTGTGAGCCGACAGGTGATGAAAGCCATGGGCAGCGTGATGACGAATAAATATGCCGAAGGACTTCCGCACAGACGCTATTATGGCGGCTGTGAAATTGTTGACCAGAGCGAGCAGATTGCTATTGACCGCGCGAAAAAACTTTTCGGGGCACATTGGACAAATGTTCAGCCGCACTCAGGAGCGCAGGCAAATGCAGCCATCATGCTAGCAGTACTTAAACCGCATGACAAAATTCTTGGCTTCAATCTTTCGCATGGCGGACATCTCACGCACGGTTCTCCTGTAAACTTTTCGGGAAAGCTATACGCAACTTCTTTTTATGGTGTAGAAGAAGAAACCGGCATCATTGATTATGATGTACTGGAAGAAACCGCGCTTGAGGAAAAACCGAAACTGATTATCTGCGGTGCGTCAGCATATTCACGCGACTGGGATTACAAGCGACTCCGGAAAATTGCAGACAAAGTGAGTGCATTTCTACTGGCTGACATCGCGCATCCTGCAGGACTGATAGCTAAAGGATTTCTCTCCGACCCCCTCCCCCACTGTCACTTCATCAGCACGACCACGCATAAAACTTTGAGAGGTCCGCGCGGTGGAATGCTGATGATGGGAAATGATTTCGAAAATCCGTGGGGAGTGAAGACGCCTAAGGGAGATACCAAGATGATGTCATCAATTGTTGATGGTGCAGTTTTTCCAGGAACACAGGGCGGACCGCTTGAACATGTCATCGCAGCAAAAGCTGTTGCTTTCGGTGAAGCGCTCTCTGATGATTTCAAAACATACGGGGCGCAAGTCATCGCCAATGCACGTGCTATGTCTGCTGAGTTTATGAATCTTGGTTACAAAGTTATTTCAGGAGGCACAGATAATCATTGTATGCTCATTGACCTCCGCTCGAAAAATCTGACAGGCAAAGTTGCGGAAGATGCACTCGTTAAAGCAGACATTACGCTGAATAAAAACATGGTTCCGTTCGATGACAAATCACCGTTCGTTACATCAGGAATTCGAATTGGAACAGCGGCTATCACTACACGGGGAATGATTGGGAAGGATGTTGTCAAGGTTGTTCATCTCATTGACGAGGTACTCACGAACATCAGCGATGAAAAACATATTCCGACTGTGAAAAAGAAAATTAATTTGTGGATGAAAAAGTTTCCTCTTTACGAGGAGGAATAATAATTAGTATCAAATAAATTTATTCTATGTCCATCGCGTCAACTCCTGCCCCACCCTACTATGCTGTAATCTTTACATCACTTCGGACTGAGGGTGAAAACGGCTATAAGGAAATGTCGGACAGAATGAATGAACTTGCAGCGCAACAGCCCGGTTTTCTCGGACAGGAAACTGTGAGAGAAGAATTGGGCGTTTCCGTTTCCTACTGGAAAACTTTGGACGATGTCACAAACTGGAAACAAACTTCAGAGCATTTGTTCGCCCAACAAAAAGGAAGAGATGTTTGGTACACTGCTTACAAAGTGCGCGTCTGTTTAGTGGAGAGAGATTATGGTTGGG
>DATDOJ010000168.1:0-4398 GCA_035293345.1 Bacteroidia bacterium | reverse complement strand
ATCGGCATCGCTCACCACCGTTTGCGATGGCTTCAGGTTGAGGTAATTATTTTTATTGGCAAAATAATAATCGTTGAATGCCTTTCGCTGCGCACCTACGGTGACACCGGCTTTGCGCTCCTCCTTGGTGAGGGCGGTGTTGGTGTTGTTCATCGTGATGGCTTGTGCAATGGCATCGTTGATTTTTGTTTTCAGTAAATTAATATCTAACTGAACAATGTTTTGCGGTGTCGGATTAAATGACATGTTGATTTGATTTAAGGGTTAAACAATTGTTGATTGGTGAGGACAAATGTAAATATTATTTGAATACCAAGACGCCTGAAAAAAATATTTCAGCGGGGCATCATCCGGATTTCTGTGCTGTCATCCCGGTTTTTATCGGGACTGAGGGCACAACAATGCAGCCGTATGAACAGGAATCAATATCACCCCGCCAGCAGATACACCGTCACAAAAACAAAAGGCGCGGAAAAGAGAAGGGCATCGAAGCGGTCGAGGATGCCGCCATGCCCGGGCAGGAGGTGTCCTGTGTCTTTCACCTGTATGCTGCGCTTGAACATGGATTCGACAAGGTCGCCAATCACGCCTGTCACCACAATCACCAGCGCAATGAGCATCCACTGCCCGGCAGTGAACCTTGTGAAATAAATTGAAAGAATATATGCTGCAATCAGCGCGAACACCAACCCGCCAATCACTCCTTCCCACGATTTCTTCGGAGAGATTCTCTCGAACAGGCGGTGTTTGCCGAGCCATGTTCCGATGAGGTAGGCAAACGTGTCGCTCGTCCAGAGAATGGCAAAGTAGCCGATGAGGATGTAGCTCTGGTAGGAATGAAATGGTGTTACGTTAAACGGAATTGCCATAAACATGATGAGCGGCACGGTGATGTAAACCAAACCTGTGAGCGTGTGGGCGATGTTGGTGAACGGATGGGGGCGGTTGAGAAAGAGTTCCACCGAAAACACAACAAGGAAAAGAGCGGGAAAGAAAATCAGTAAATCAAAATAATCGAGCGCGTCAATCATGAAAAAGAAGTTCAGGTAGAGAAGCGAGCCGATGATGATGCCGGAATATTTCTGTACCGGCATTTGGTGATGCTGCATCAGGGAATAAAATTCGAGCAGCGCAAGCAGGTTGACAATAAAAAACAAAGCGGCAAAAGAATATTTTCCATACAGCACGCTGCCGATAACAACAGCGATAAAAACAATTCCGGTTAGCGATCTTTTGGCAAGTTCTTTCACAGGTTATGCTGAAGGATTATTGTTCGTGCAAGAATAGCATCTTTTTCGCGAACAAAAATTTCGCTGTCACCGAAAGTAAAAGTTGAGTCCCCTTTATTGATTTCCACCGATTCAATATCATTCTCTTCAAGCAACTCCTGCACGATAGTCACAAGATGCGGCTGATTGGTGATATAAATTTTTTCCCAGCCCTTTTCCATCGGGGTGCAAGGTATTAAGTTATAAGAATCAGGAAACTTCCCGCGATGAATTGTCGAGGAGGAAAACGTAAATCGCTTTCGGTCCGTGTGCAGGGGTGACGAGGGTTTTTTCAATGTCTGCCGTGCGGCTTGGTCCGCTCAGGAGAGAGAACATGGAGGGAAGTTGTGTTTTATATCGCTCTTTCATCAAGAGCATTGCGTCTTCAATATCCGCAACAAGGTCTGACGTAAATGCAACCACAGCATGAACGGGAGAAGCGACTGCGGATTTTCTGCCACCGGGCAGCCGCGAACTCACAAGCACCGTTCCTGTGCGGGCAATCAATGCCTCGCAACGGGTGAAAGAAACATCGCCTTCGGTAAGTGCTTTTTCGTCAGGGGAAAATTTAATGTTTGCTTTATCGAGATAATTGCCAAGGGAGGAGTCGGCAGTGAAGACATTAGTCAGAGAAAGTTCTTTTACGAAAGCGGAAAGATTCGTGAGCAAATCATTTTCGTTCTCGCAGAAAATAAAATGACCTCCGTTCTGCGTGAACGCATGCGCGAAAACAATTTCCAACGGGTCGCTGCTTTCAACATACACCGTTGATTCAAATGCAACAGAAGGAAAAGGATTGGCTGTCTTGTGGATTAACGCCTTGCGGATTTGTTTGAGAATCTTCTCGCGGTTGGTGCTTTCCTGCATGCGAAAAAGGGGATACGTTATATGTTATAAGTTATACGACTGTTGAATACGGACAAACACGCATTGGCTGATAACCTATAACGTTTAACTTTTTTCTGCGTCTGGTTGAGGTTGGTCTTCTTTGACTGCAGCGGGAGCTCCGTTCTGCTTCACTGCATCGCTTTCGGGAGCGGAATTATTTTCCATACGCTGCGGTTCTTCAAACGGCCGCTTGCCGAAAATTTCTTCAAGGTCTTCTTTGAAGAGAACTTCTTTTTCGAGAAGACGCTTGGCAAGCAAATCGAGTTTGGTTTTATTATCCTGCAAAAGTTTTTTCGTGCGCTCGTACGCCAGGTCAATCATCTTTTTCACTTCCTCGTCAATTATTTCGGCTGTCTTTTCGCTGTAAGGTTTGTTGAACGTATAATCCTGCCCGCCTGTGGAATCGTAGAAACTGATATTTCCGATGCGGTCATTCAAACCGTAAATGGAAACCATGGCATATGCCTGCTTGGTTATTTTTTCCAAATCACTGAGCGCACCTGTGCTGATGGCTCCGAAAACAATTTCTTCTGCAGCACGTCCGCCAAGGGCAGCGCAGATTTCATCAATCATCTGCTCGCGTGTGGTGATTTGTCTTTCTTCGGGAAGATACCAGGCAGCGCCTAGTGCATTTCCTCTCGGAACAATGGTGACTTTCACCAGCGGATGTGCATGCTCGAGAAGCCAGCTCACCGAAGCGTGACCGGATTCGTGATATGCAATTACTTTTTTCTCGTGCGGAGTAATAATTTTATTTTTCTTTTCCAGTCCGCCAACAACACGGTCAATGGCATCCATGAAATCTTGTTTCTCAATAGTTGTTTTTCCCTTTCGTGCCGCAATCAATGCTGCTTCATTACAAATGTTGGCAATGTCGGCACCTGAAAATCCGGGAGTTTGGCGGGCAAGAAAATCAACATCAATCTTAACATCCATTTTCAAGTCCTTGAGATGCACCAGGAAAATTTCTTTTCTGCCGTTGAGGTCAGGCAGCTCAACAAATATGGTTCTGTCGAAACGACCGGGACGCAGCAAGGCGCGGTCGAGAACATCAGCGCGGTTGGTGGCTCCGAGAATGATTACTCCGGAGTTGCTTGCAAAGCCATCCATCTCCGTGAGCAATTGATTGAGCGTGCTTTCGCGTTCATCATTGGCGCTGAACGATGGCGACCTGCCGCGCGCTCTGCCGATGGCATCTATCTCATCAATGAAAACAATACAGGGAGCTTTCTCTTTTGCTGTCTTAAACAAATCGCGGACGCGCGATGCACCGACACCGACAAACATTTCCACAAAGTCGGAACCGGAGAGCGAGAAGAAAGGAACCTGCGCTTCGCCTGCCATGGCTTTGGCGAGAAGGGTCTTCCCCGTTCCCGGAGGACCGACAAGCAAAACACCGCGCGGAATTTTACCGCCAAGCGAAGTATATTTTTTTGGGTTCTTCAGGAAGTCAACAATTTCCATCACTTCCACTTTGGCTTCCTGCAAACCTGCAACATCGTTGAATGTTATTTTCACCTGCAGGTCTTTGTCGAACAGGGTGGCTTTCGATTTTCCGATGTTAAAAATCTGACCGCCTGCTCCGCCCGGTCCCATCCTGCGCATGAGAAACATCCATAACAAAATAAGCAACCCGAACGGCAGCACCCACTGCAGGATGAAATCCATGTATCCGTTCGATTGGTTGTCATAGTCAATCGAGATGCGCCTGGCATCGGCAGGATAATTTTTTTGTACTTCGGTTATTTTCTTTTCAAAAAGTTCGGCAGGTCCGGTGTTAAGTGTGTAATGAGGTCCGGGGTTTTCAGCGCCAAATGATTTGCTGCGAACTTTTTCATACTTCTTATCTTTCAGCCGGTCTTTCCTGATATAGATGTTGGCGACCTGGTTGTTGACAATGACAATTTTCTCCACATCCTGTGTTCTGAGCATGGTTTGCTCGAAGGTATCCCAGGTGATTTGCGAGGGTCCGCTGCCGAAATTAAAAATCTGCGTGCCGATGAGTATGGCAAGAATGATTCCGTATATCCAGTAAAAGTTAAAGGAAAATTTTGGCGGCTTGCTTTTGAGCGGGGCATCGTTTTTTGGTGCCTGCTTCTTCACTGCTTTATTTTCTGCCGGTTTATTTTCTGCCGGTGTTTCCGGATTTGTTTTTTCGCTCATGTTGTTGTTGAAAGTCCAGCGCATAGGTCAAATATTATACCTGCCGGAAATGTCTGCTGTTTTGTCTGTAGAGTTATAC
>DATDOJ010000167.1:0-12460 GCA_035293345.1 Bacteroidia bacterium | reverse complement strand
ATATATTTGATACTTTTCCGATGCTTTGCAAATCCGAATGAATATAAAAAAGATCAGGCAGAACAAGTAATATAAAGGTTAAAATGGAAATAATAAGCATCCATAAATTTCTATTGTTGCGGTACAAAGTAGATGCTTTCATTCCATATTTATTTTTTGTGAAAAGTTTTCTCATAAATAGTAAATATAACAACCAAAAAGCTAACATAGTAACCAGAAAAAATATTATTGCTCTCATTATACTGAGAAATGAAGTTAATATTTCTGTCAATTCAAGATAACTAAATATCTTAATATTAAAGGCATTATAATAAATATCTAAATACAGCGCTCCAGCGAATATCAAAACTCCGCCAATTACGGAGGTGTATTTCGTTATATTATCAAATTGCATAGATTTTTTTTATTATGTAGCACAAAACATCTTCCATCACCCGCAATCTGTCAGTAAATTCCCGCAAAGCAAGCAGCAACTCCCGCAATCATTCAATCAATTCCCGCAAAACATTGCCCAACTCCCGCAATGAAGCAATCAACTCCCGCAGGTTATCTGTTTTCGGTGAATGTGAAGGATACTTTCTGGGTATTGCTTTCGTTCTTGATGGTGAAGGTGCCGTAGGTGCGCTTGATGATAAAAGTTCCACCGGAGTTGAGGGTTATTCCCGTTCCCTCCACGGTTTTTCCGGAGAAGATGGTGGCTGCTTCGGGACCATTAAAAGTTAAAATGCTTTTCAACAAAGCATCATGAATGGTTTTCACTTCGCCCGGTCCGAGAATGACATCGCGAATCCTGTCCGCCTGTGGCGAATCATCCACCACAAACCCCCACTGCCCCGCCTTCTTTGGGTTCTTCACAAAATGCCCAACCAAAAACTGCCCGATGCCGCGCAGATTATCTTTAACGGGTTCGATGAGCAAGTCGCGCTCGGCACGAAACTCTTCCTTTTTCTTTTCTGCCTCGGTGAAATCGGTGTGTGCCACCTGCGCGGCTTCCACATTGGTTTTGTTGGAGACAAAATCAATTTCATTTTGGGTGAGAAACTTTGTCAGCGGATTGTCTGCCGGTGGAAGCGAATCGGAATGTGCGATGAACGAAAGCACTTCCAATGCCTTGCCGCTGAAATCGGTTGCATACACCACGCGCCCGCGTGCATCCACCTGAACGGTCCACTCTCCGAGCTTGGTAATGTTGCCGCGGTAAAACTTTTTCATGAACTGCACACATGCTTTGTGCTCTCCGAAAGCGGGGTCGAACAAATCATCGCGCTCCTCGCTTTTCTCCTCCATGAGTTTTTCTTTCTCATCGAAATTTTTGTTGGCTTCGACAGCGGCATTGACGTCCGTCTCATCGTCAGCCAGGACAATGGATTGTTCCGTGAGGTATGCCGTGAGCACACTCGCTGCACCGTCATCGGTATCTTTCTTTTTGGTTTTCTTAAACAGTGTTACAACCTTGTCGAACACTGAGGGGAAATTTATTCTTGCCATTCTCTTTTTGAGATTGCGGCATCAGGCGGCTCTTCTCTTCATCGGGGGAAAGTCGTCCCGTGCCTGGTTGGAAAATTTTGGTAAGGCAAATGTAGGAATAGATTTATTCGAAAAACATTTTGGTGAAAAAAAAGATTTTGTGTTTATCTCTAAAGAAGAATCCTTGTCATGCTGAACTTGTTTCAGCATCCCCTCATAAAAAAATGGAAGGGATGCTGATATTCATCAGCATGACAAAGCACCACCGCGCCCCGCGGAGGCAATCGCGCGGTGCGGGAAGGAAATTATTTTTTTATTTCCCGTTTGAAAATATATTTTAAGCTCGTGGTTGCTCCTCCTCCACCAGCTTCCGCTATGGTTGAAACAAGTTCATAGCCCTGCTCATCCATATAATTAAGAGCATCCACCTGACTATACTCTTTCTCTTTCTTTTTACTCTTCATTACGTCTTTGAAATCCTCATTGCGATTATTTCCATAGTCAATATATATACGGCTTGCGTAAACATCGACAATGGCATACTCATATTTCCTCGCAGCCGTTTGCGAATAAGAATTAACAGAAACAAAGGATGCCAATAACAGAAGCGTGATAAACTTTTTCATGGGGGTTGGGGGTTAAGGTTTATGAATCAAAGGTAGAAAACTGCCAGGGCGAAAAACATTTTGGTTAAAAAAAAGATGTTCAATAGTTCATTAGTTCAGCAGTTCATTAGTTAAACCAATGAACAAATGAACTATTGAACTAATGAACTGAGTTACTCGACCGTCACCGATTTGGCAAGGTTCCTCGGCTGGTCAACATTGCACCCGCGCATCACCGCCATGTGATAGGCGAGCAGTTGCAGGGGAATTACGGAAACAAGAGGCACAAGAATATCTTCCGTTCTCGGAATCTCGATGACATAATCGGCAAGCCCTTTAACAACGGTGTCGCCCTCCGTCACCACAGCGATGATGACGCCCTTGCGCGCCTTCACTTCCTGTATGTTGCTCACCACTTTCTCGTAAGAACCGTTCTTGTTGGCAATCACGACCACCGGCATCTTCTCATCAATCAAAGCAATCGGACCGTGTTTCATTTCCGCTGCCGGATAACCTTCGGCATGGATGTATGAAATCTCTTTCAGCTTCAGCGCGCCTTCCAGCGCCACCGGAAAACCGAAGCCGCGCCCGAGGTAGAGGAAGTTTTTTACGTCTATGAATTTCGCAGCGATGGATTTCACTTTGTCGTTGGTGAGCAACGCCTGTTCCACCTTCGCAGGAATCTGTTCCAGCTCATTGAGCAAAGTATAAAAGCGCGACTCGGTCACCGTTCCTCTCTTATGCGCAAGCTGCAATGCCAGAAGTGTGAGCACCGCCACCTGCGCGGTGAATGCTTTGGTTGAGGCAACGCCAATCTCCGGACCGGCATGTGTGTATGACCCGGCATGAGTCATGCGCGGGATGGAAGAACCCACCACGTTGCACACTCCGAAGATGGTTGCGCCCTTCGACTTGGCAAGTTCGATAGCGGCAAGCGTGTCAGCCGTTTCGCCACTCTGCGAAATGGCAATAACAATATCATCTTCCGTCACCACAGGATTGCGGTAGCGGAATTCAGAGGCATATTCCACCTCGACAGGAATGCGCGCGAGTTCTTCAAAAAGATACTCGGCAACTAATCCTGCATGCCACGATGTTCCGCAGGCGACTATGATGATTCGCTTGGCGTTGTAGAATTTATTTTCATAATCCCCGATGCCGCCAAGGCGCAGGAAACCTTTGGAAGCGTCAATGCGCCCGCGCATGCTGTCCCACACGGAACGTGGCTGCTCATAAATTTCCTTAAGCATGAAATGCGGGTAGCCGCCTTTCTCCAATTGCTCGAGATTCATTTCAAGCTCTTCAATATATGGCGTCTTGATTTGGTTTTGAATGGTCTTCACCGTGAGTTTGCCGCCCGTCACGATTGCCATTTCCATATCGTTGAGGTAAATGACGTTGTTGGTGTATTCAATAATGGGAGTTGCGTCCGATGCAACGAAGTATTCATCCTTGCCCACACCAATCACGAGCGGACTTCCCTTTCGCGCTGCAATAATTTTGTCGGGATGATTCTTTGATAAGATAACGATTGCATAAGCGCCCACCACTTCGTTGAGCGCAAGGCGAACGGCTTCATCCAAATCAGGATTTTCGTTTTGAAGAATGTCTTCGATGAGGTTGATGAGGACTTCCGTATCCGTTTCGCTGCGGAATGTGTGACCGCGCTTTATTAATTCTTCTTTAAGCGAAGCATAATTCTCAATGATGCCGTTATGAATGATGGCAAGATTCTTTGATTCGGAAAAATGAGGATGAGCGTTGGTGTCATTGGGCTCACCGTGCGTTGCCCACCGCGTGTGTCCCATGCCGATGTTGCCTTTTATGTTTTTTCCTTTGAGCGATTCATCAAGCTCGCTCACTTTTCCTGCGCGCTTGAAAACAGAAAGTTCGTTGTTAAGAATTGCAACACCAGCACTGTCGTAGCCGCGGTATTCAAGCCGCTGCAATCCTTTAATCAGGATGGGATAAACCTGTCGGTTGCCTATGTATGCTACTATGCCGCACATTATAGTTGGATGATTGGTGGTTTAATGTCTTGTATTATTATTCCTTCGAAGTACGAATTGAGTACGAATATACGAATTACGAATCGCGCTGACATCAATTCGGCTTTGTGTAGAATAAATTCAATTTCATTTTGCTGATTGGACTTGTTCCACCATAAATAATTGCCCGGTTCGCCTGCACTGAGCCGCCTGAAACGGCTAAGTATAACCCATAGTCCTTTGTTTTTCCCGTGAGAATATTTTGCAGGTAGTATGCAATGTTGAATTTATATTTCCGTGTTGACGAACTGTAATCTCCTCCGTAATAGGATGAGCCCTCGAACTGGTCGGCAAGGAATAATGCATTGCCAACAGAATCAACACCAAGCAATAAAAGTTTTGACGGAGCTGCCCAATGGTCAGTGCTGCTTTCGGCAACGGTGATTTCCACTTCGGCTTTATTGATGATAATCATTCCGTCTTTGATGTAGTCGGTGATATGCGGGAAACGGATTTTTGTTTTCACTCCCGCCATGGATTGAATGTAAACTTTATCTGTTCCATTCGTTGAATCACTCAACTGCGATTGAACATCAGTGGCAGAAGAATAATCATGTTCGAAGTGAGACATCCGTGCACGAGCTGGGCTGAAAACAAAATCATATTTGAGCGAGTCCGCAATTGCATTTTTGTAATACAAAGTCATTTTTGATTGTGATGCAAGCAGGTTGAAATAAAAAATCCCTCCAGGCGATGCAACATTATCCACCTTGATGTAAATACCTTTGAAGTTAGAAAGAAAAATATCAGGCGTAGAAAGCTCTGATTGACCTGACCATGAGAGAAGCGTATCGCCCAATGCCGTATTGTTAATATTGATGCGAAGATGTGGTGCGGTTTCAACTCCGTAAACGGAAACACTGTCAGTCGGAGAAGGAATAATGGTAGCAGTCCCTAATTCATCGGAGAAATTAAATGTCTTGGTTGAATAGTAAGCTGAATCATATTTCATGTCCTCAGTTACTTTATACACATGGAACGTGAGAGGAGTAGCCGTGTCGCCATAAAATCCACTGTAAGCAAGTGTGAGCACCAGCGAATCCAAATCAGGCACGAAGTCGAAATCAACATTAGAAGATGTAGGAACAACCTGCGCGAAAATACCTGCATCGCTTCTTCCGAAAATGGAATCCATATAACTCCCAACGAGCTGCAATGTTGTTTCATCCGTTCGCAGGGAATCTTCGCGGATAGCAAAGGCAGTGATTGAAGTCGTGTCAGAATAAATCAGGTTAATCCTGTCGTCTTCCGGCTGCACATCGAGCCCGATTATTTCCGGGTCGTTGCAGGAGGCAAGAAAAAGAATGCCTGCAATTAAATAAGCAACTGACCGGAAAAAACTATTCCTGAAAATAACAAACATGCTAAGGGAAAAAGTTATTAGTTAGAGGTTCTTCGTTGTAGGACTTCCCCGAATCTTTCGGAATTACACGAAGAACGGAAATTGTTTTTAAATCGTATAACGAATAACTTATAACGTATAATTATTTTAATCGGCAAGCACCGACTCTTCTTCCATCAGTTCGTCATAGAACTCGGAGTATGCTTCAATGTAATTGTCATCGTGATTAAGTATACGCTTCGATGATTTGAGAAGCTGTTTCTCCAGAACCGGGCTCAGCGTTTCCGAAACACGGATGATGGCATCGCTCTTGTGCATGGCGACCGAGTTCAAACTGGAAATGCTTGCGTCCTTGTATAGTTTCAGTTCATCGGCAGGCACACCGTCCAACCGAATCTTCTTAATGAACATGTCGCTGAACTCTTCATCGAGGTCGTGGTCATAAACCGAGTAAACAACTTTTGCGTTTCTGAACAGGGGATGTTCTTTGTAGGTTGACTTCACATACAGCGGAATCAAACTCGTCATCCAGCCGTGGCAGTGAATAATGTCGGGCGCCCAGCCAAGCTTCTTCACCGTTTCCATTACTCCGCGGCAGAAAAAGATTGTGCGGTCTTCGTTGTCTTTGTAGAATTTATTTTTGTTATCCCTGAAAACGAACTTGCGCTGGAAATATTCATCGTTGTCAATAAAATAAACCTGCATGCGCGCATTCTGGATGGAAGCAACCTTGATAATGAGAGGGTGGTCGTTCTCCCCGATAATGAGATTCATTCCAGAGAGGCGGATTACCTCATGCAATTGGTTACGCCTTTCATTCACCACACCAAAGCGGGGCATGAAGGTTCTGATTTCTTTACCGCGCTCCTGGATTCCCTGGGGAAGATAACGGCAAATGTCTGCGATGGGACCTTGAGATAAGTAAGGGGTAATTTCCTGCGACACATATAAAACTCTCGGTTTTCTCATGGTATATAGTTATATCTGTTATTAAAATAAGCATGCAAAGATACGACTTTATAGGGAATTTTCAATCACACGCACCACAATTTGTAAAATAATTTCAGGCAGAAATCTCGCAATCGGTTTGAGGTTGATTTTCACTCTTTTAATGTTTTGAAATTAGCTTATACTTGCCTTCCGTTTTTAACATTTCCTGTTAATGAAAGTGTTTTCAAAAATAAACCAGGTTAAATCCGAAATCATTGGGCTGAAAACAGCAGGTAATTCCATTGGGTTTGTCCCCACGATGGGTGCATTGCACCAAGGGCATATTTCATTAATTGAAAAAGCAAAGCTGGCGAATGATGTAGTGGTTTGCAGCATTTTCGTAAACCCTGCACAGTTCAATGATAAGAGTGATTTACTGAAATATCCCCGAACTCTTGAAAAGGATTTGGAGATGCTTGAATCTGCAGGAACAGATTTGGTTTTTACACCCGAAACAACGGAGATATATCCTGATGGAGAAGCAGAGGAAAAATTTGATTTTGGAAATCTTGACAAGGTTATGGAGGGCGCTCACCGCCCGGGGCATTTCCGGGGAGTGGCAAAAGTGGTGGCGAAACTTTTCCGAATCGTTACGCCTGACAAAGCTTATTTCGGAGAAAAAGATTTTCAACAATTGGTGATTATTAAAAAACTTGAAGAGAAATTATTTCCGGAAATTCAAATCATTGCCTGCCCCACAGTTAGGGAAGAAGACGGCTTGGCAATCAGTTCGAGAAATATATTGCTTGATATGCAAACAAGAGAAGCAGCAGCTTTAATTTCTAAAACTCTTTTTCAGGTTAAGGAGTTGAAAAATAAGATGAGCATTAATGAACTGAAAACATTTGTCGAAAAAAAAATTAGTTCATCCCGCTTTCTGGAACTCGGGTATTTTGAAATCGTTGATGAGAGCACATTGCAGCCATTGACGGAAATCATGAAAACAAAATCAGCGCGGGCATTTATCGCAGTTAAAGCAGGCGCAATCCGGCTAATAGATAATGTGTCCCTTAATTCCTAATTTTGCGCCATGCAAATTCAGGTTTTGAAATCGAAAATTCACAGGGTGAAAATCACCCAGGCGGAACTCCATTATGTTGGCAGCATCACCATTGACGAAGACCTGATGGATGCCGCCAACGTTATTGAAAACGAAAAAGTCCAGATTTTTAACATCAACAACGGGGAGCGGCTGGAGACGTATGTCATTAAAGGCAAACGCAGCTCAGGCCAGGTTTGCCTTAACGGTCCGGCAGCACGCAGGGCGCAGATTGGCGACCTCATTATTATTATCTCTTATGCTTCCATGGATTTTGAAGAAGCAAAAAAATTCAAGCCGACTATTATTTTTCCTGACAGCGACAACCGTCTGATACGCTAACATCTTGAAAAATATCTTTCCTGCACTGCGGTTTCTGTTATTTCTGTCCATCGGTGCGGCACTTTTTTACCTGGCGTTGCGAGAAACGGATTTGAAAAAGATGATGACTGAGTTAAAACATGCGCATTACAGCTTTGTTTTTATTTCACTCGTCTTCGCCATGATTGCTTTTGCCAGCCGTGCCTACCGCTGGAACATGTTGATTCATCCTCTTGGGTACAAGCCAAAATTCAGCAGTGCATTTTATTCACTGATGTTCGGCTATCTCGCCAATCTTGCCTTGCCGCGCCTCGGTGAAGTGAGCAGGGCAGTGGCGCTGAACAGGGCAGAAAAAATCCCGCTTGATGCCATCATAGGAACAGTGATTGCAGAACGCGCAATTGACTTGCTCATGCTTTTTCTTTGCATAGTGCTCGCGCTCATCGTGCAGTTCGACAGAATATATTCTTTCCTGAACGATAACCTTATCCAGCCGCTGGCGGGAAAAATTTCAAATACATTTCATTCACCGGCATTTATGCCTGTGGTAATAGGTGCAGTAATAATTTTATCGCTGGGAATTTTTATGCTCAGAAAGCGAAAATTTTCTTCGACACTCGCAGAAAAAACAAATCAATTTTTTAAAGGAATCTGGCAGGGGCTGCTCACGGTGATAAAATTGAAAAGTCATTCTGCATTTATTTTCCATACGGTCTTGATTTGGTTCCTCTACTGGCTGGTTTCATACATCTGCTTCTTTTCGCTCAATGCAACATCAGTGCTTGATATGAAAGCAGGTATTTTTGTTCTTGTCGTTGGCGGTTTAGGTATGACTGCGCCTGTGCAGGGAGGCATCGGGGCTTATCACTGGATTGTTACACAGGGGTTGCTCATGTTTGGTATTGAAGCCACGGATGGTTTATCCTATGCCACCTTAGTTCATACATCACAGACACTTTTGGTAATTTTGGTCGGAGCAATATCATTTTTAATGTTGTCTGTCTTCAATAAAAAATCTCCCCGTGCCAACGCTTGAAAATATAAAGGCAAAAATTCTGTCAGGCGATATTCTCGAACATCAATTGAACCGCTGGAGATTTTTCAAAAAGAAAATTGTGTTCACCAACGGCTGCTTCGACCTGCTTCATGCAGGGCACATTGATTACCTCAGCAAAGCAGCCGACATGGGCGATGCACTTGTCATTGGTTTAAACAGCGATGAGTCCGTTAAGAGATTAAAAGGAAAAAACCGCCCCATCAACGACCAGGAACAGCGCTCACTGATTCTTGCTTCGCTCGGTTTTGTTTCGGCAGTTGTTCTGTTTGACGAGGACACACCTTACAACCTGATTTCGAAAATCAAACCGCAGGTGCTGGTGAAAGGCGGTGATTACAAACCGGAACAAATTGCAGGTGCTGATGTTGTTCTTGCCAATGGAGGAGAGGTGAGAATTATTGACCTGCTGCCCGGCTATTCCACAACTGACATTGAAAAGCGGATTTTGAATGCAGGAAACAGTTAATCACTTGTAAACTTTCGGGGTGGACAACATTTTAAATCACCCGCTTGGATTTCAAAGAACTTTTTACGTACATTTACATTCTCAAAAATAATACTTCAACAGTCAGATTTTTCACAACCCATGTTCAGAAGAAAGATTTTTTCTAATGCCGCAGTGCTTTCACTGGTTGTAATTCTTTTTTCTTCCTGCGAATCGAACCGCTGGTTTCAATCGGAAGACACATTAAAGGCGAAGATTCAGAGAACATGGGATATGGTGCTTATTCCGGCTAATGATGGTAATGGGAACCCGCGTCCTCCTATTGAATGGATATTCAAAGAGGGAACATTTCAGCAGTTTATTTTTATGTCAACGGGCATTGACAGTACTTATGGGAATTACAGCATTAGTACTACTTATACGAAGGCATTCCTGACAATAACTGACGTCCCCCCTCACAAAGATGTCCCTTATGGATTAAATGCCACATGGGAAATTATAGAACTTGATGGAGGACTTCTTTTTATTGCCACCGACTATGACGGTTCCACCGGGTTGAGGCAAAGGGAATTTACCGAGAGATAATCAGCAAACATTTTTTTAGAAAACATAATCCCTCTCGAAGGGATTTTTTATTTTTATGCCATGTCAAAAATCAAAACGGCTTTCTTCTGCCGTAACTGTGGGGCGCAGTCACCGAAGTGGATTGGGAAATGTCCATCGTGTAATGAGTGGAATACTTATGTTGAAGAAATAATTCAACGGGAAAAATCTGCACTTGAGAAATCCGTAAGCGGGCTGACAGGAAAAAAATCTGCGCCTGTTTTGCTTGCTGATATTACTTCGTCAGATGAACAGCGAATTATTATTCCGGATTTGGAAATGAATCGTGTGCTTGGCGGAGGATTGGTTCATGGCTCACTCGTTCTGCTTGGCGGTGAACCGGGCATTGGAAAATCAACATTGCTTTTGCAGATGGCGTTGAAAATGTCGGGAACAAAAATTCTTTATGTGACAGGAGAGGAAAGCGAACGGCAAATCCGTATGCGTGCTGAACGGCTTGAAGGAAAAAATGAGCAGTTGTTTATTCTCACCGAAACATCGCTTGACAATATTTTCACTGCCCTGGTACAGTTGCAACCGCAAATTGTCATCATTGATTCGGTGCAAACAGTTCATACCGGTGACCTGGATTCATTGGCAGGAAGCATTCCTCAGATAAAAGAAGGTGCTGCCGAACTTCAGCGATACTCCAAGCAAAATGATGTTCCTGTTTTTCTCATCGGGCACATCACCAAGGACGGAATGATTGCCGGTCCAAAAGTTTTGGAACACATGGTTGACACAGTGCTTCAGTTTGAAGGCGACCGGCATCATGTGTACCGCATTATCCGCCCGCTGAAAAACCGTTTCGGCTCTACGAACGAGTTGGGGATTTATGAGATGACCGGAACAGGATTGCGTGAAGTGAACAATCCTTCCGAAGTTTTGGTCACGCATCATGATGAACCGCTGAACGGAATTGCTATCGCTGCAACTCTTGAAGGGATACGCCCGCTGATGATTGAAACGCAGGCATTAGTCAGCTCTGCTGTTTATGGAACGCCTCAGCGCTCGTGCACGGGTTTTGATTTGCGAAGATTGAACATGCTGCTTGCCGTTTTGGAAAAACGCTGCGGCTTCCGCTTGGGAGCAAAAGATGTTTTTCTGAATCTTGCAGGCGGTATCCGCATTGAAGACCCGGCTCTTGACCTTGCCGTTGCCTGTGCCATCCGTTCTTCGGCTGATGATATTGCCATTCCGATGCGGACTTGTTTTTCGGGAGAGGTGGGTTTGTCGGGTGAGATAAGACCTGTGCAGCGGATTGAACAGCGCATTGCCGAAGCGGAAAAGCTTGGCTACACGCAGATGTTTATTTCAAAAAATAACCTGAAGGGTTTGGGAAGAAACCGCAACTGGAATATTGAACTTGTTCCGGTGGCAATGCTGGAGGAGGTTTTTAATGTGCTCCCGGTTGCTTCAATTCAAAGTCAGTGAAATTGATTTGAAAAACATAGTATGGCTGACTTTTCCCAGGTGATTTAGAATTCAAATTGCCTTCTGTCCGGCTGTGCGATGGCAATTTCGGATTCAAAATGTCCTCTGTCCGGTTTTGCAATGGCCGTTTCGGATTCAAAATGCCCTCTGTCCGGTTTTGCAATGGTCATTTCGGATTCAAAATGCCCTCTGTCCGGTTTTGCAATGGTCATTTCGTATTCAAAATACCCTCTGTCCGGTTGTGCAATGGCCGTTTCGGATTCAAAATATCCTCTGTCCGGTTGTGCAATAGCCGTTTCGGATTCAAAATGCCCTCTGTCCGGTTTTGCAATGGTCATTTCAGATTCAAAATGCCCTCTGTCCGGTTGTGCAATAGCCATTTCGGATTTTAAATGCCCTCTGTCCGATTAGAATCTAAAATATCTCTTGCCGTTCCGCACAGGGTCGCGGGTTCGAGTACCGTCCGGAATACTATTGTTGGCAAAGCGCACAAGGAAAATTAAGTTACTTACTTTTGGCAGGACGGAATCCTGACAACATAGAAATACAAAAATGAGAAGAGAAGAAGCCATTGAAATTTATAAAACAGAAATGCAGCGCTGGGAAAGCACCCGATCTATTCAATGGAAATTCAATATTGGATTATGGACAGTTTTAGCTTTAGCAATAAATTTTAAAAAGGAACTGGGGTTCACTGAATATGATCATACTTCATACTATTCGAATCAAGTATGTTATTATCATGTTGCATTATTATTAAGTGTAGCAATATTAGCTATTCATTCTTGGCTTGTTTATCTTATTCAATATTCATTGGAAGTCTCTAAGGAAATTTGCAAAAACATAAGAGATGATTTGAATAGATCAATAGATGAAAAGGAAAATATTATATTTATTATCCCCAAAGTTCCTACACAGAAAGGACCTAATTTTTATAACTGGATATTTCTTCAAGTTTCAATTACGCTTTTATTATACCCATTACAAATAGATTTCCGAAAAATTCGGTTTGATTATTTGGAAGTTTTCCGTCATCAGGTTTTTTAATTCATCTTTATGATGCTTTAGATTTCTAAAGAAAATATTCGTTGCATCACGCATTTGGTTTA
>DATDOJ010000166.1:0-9742 GCA_035293345.1 Bacteroidia bacterium | reverse complement strand
CGACACGAGATGAAATAAAAAAATCATTGGAAGGAAATCTGTGCAGGTGCACGGGGTATGTGAAAATTATTGAAGCTACCGAAACATTATTCAGAAAAGAGGCAGAAGAATTATTGTAATGGAAAAAGATTTGAAGGTAATAGGCAAGCCAATTCCCAAGCACGATGCGTATATCCGTGTTACGGGAAAGGCGATTTATGGACACGACATTGTTTTGCCCGGAATGTTGTTCGGAGCAATTTTACGAACCGAATATCCCTCTGCTGAATTCACGATTGATGTTTCAGAAACAAAAAAACTTCCAGGAGTTGTTTACGTGATTACTGCTGATGATGTGGACACCAACAACATCAGTTTCAAACGCGACCATCCCATTCTTAAAAAAGGAGAAGTGAATTGTCTCCGGGATGAAATTGCGGCTGTGGCTGCTGAAACAAAAGAAATTGCACAACAGGCACTGAAGCTTATCAGAGTAAAATACAAAGTGCGAAAGGGAATTTATGGCTCATATGAAGCGTTAAAGGAAACCGCACCGCGGATAAATAAATTCATCAGCGGAAAATATCCGAATAAAAATATTGCGGAAACTTTTCACTACGAGCATGGAAATCTTGAAGAAGAAAAAAAGAAAAGTGATGTAATACTTAAGAGAAGATTTACACTTCCGCGCGTCACACATTGCTGTCTTGCTACGAGCAACATCACTGCGCATTACAACAAAACTGATAAAACACTTTTATTGTATAGCTCCACGCAAGTTCCGTTTCTCTATCAGCGTGATATTGCGCATGCATTGAAAATGAATCCATCCGACATCCGCATTATTCAACCAGTGATTGGCGGTGGCTTCGGAAGCAAATTAGATATGTATCCTTTTGAACCGATATGTGCTTTGCTCTCGATGAAAACAGGCAGACCGGTACAGATTATTTATTCGCGTGAAGAAGAGTTTATCGCCTCGCCAACAAGGCAACCTATGATTATTGATTTGACTGCCGGTGTTGACAAGAAAGGAAATTTCACTTTTCGTGAAATAAATATTGTAAAAGACAATGGCGCATACACTTCGTGGGGAGCAACAACTCCATTTGTGATTATGCAGGCGTTTTCTTCGCTGTACAAAGTGCGCGCATGCAAATTTGATGCGGCTGCCGTTTATACCAATAATGTTTTTGCCGGCTCTTTCAGGGGATATGGAAATCCGCAAGCCACATTCGCACTGGAAAGAATGATAGACTTGCTTGCAGACGAACTCAGAATGGATAAAGCCGAAATCCGCTTGCTGAATGCAAACGAAAAGGGAGAAATCACAGGTCAGGGGTTGTATTATGAAACCTGTGGACATAAGGAATGTTTGGAAACAGTTATTGCAAAAAGTAAATACAAAAAAAATAAAACTAACTCTTCAGGAAGCAGATATAAAAAAGGAATTGGTTTTGCTTCGATGCTGCATGTGGGTGGAGGAGCAAAAATTTACCGCTCCGATGGTTGCGGAACCACATTGAAAATTGACCCTTACGGATATTGCACCATCATCACCGGCTCCAGCGAAATCGGGCAAGGGTCAGAAACTGTTCTGGCAATGATTGCTTCTGAAGAATTAGGAATTGATTTGAAAAAAATAAAAATCATCAATACCGACACCGATGTAAAGCCATGGGATGTGGGCGTTCACGCTTCACGCACAAGTTTTGTTGCCGGAAATTCATTGCTCGGTGCAATAAAAATCCTGAAAGAAAAATTAAATAAAAAAGCGGCTGAACTTTTGAAAACCATTGATTCCGATTTTGAATACTCCGATAATAAAATCATTTCGTTAAAATCAAATGACAGTATTGCCTTGGATAAAATTGTGCGCGAAATGCATTTCTCCGAGCCAAATGAATTGGCAATCGCTTCGTATTTCTATGAACCTTCGAGTAAATTTCAGGACAAAGAATATAAAGGAAATGTTTCGGGAACTTATGCTTTTGCTTCGCAGGCAATTGAAGTGGAAGTGGATACTTACACAGGAAATGTAAAAGTGCTGGATGTTTATGTGGCACAGGATGTGGGAAAAGTTTTGAATCCATTGTTGCTTGACGGACAAATTCACGGAGGTATTTTGCAGGGAATGGGATACGCACTTACGGAAGAATTGATTACGAAAGATGGAAAAATCCTGAATCCGAATTTTCACAATTACAAAATGCCGACTGCATCCGATATTCCGGACATTCATTTTTTCCCGGTAGAAACTAATGACAAACAAGGTCCTTACGGAGCGAAAGGAGTTGGCGAAGCGCCTTTGATTCCAACTGCAGCGGCAATAGCGAACGCAGTGTGTAATGCTCTCGGAATTGAGGTTGTTGAATTGCCGCTTACTCCTGAAAAAGTTCTGAAAGCAATAATAGAAAAATCTTTGGTTGAAAAATAATCATTGGGAAAATGTCCTTTGAAATTATAAATCCCTCTACCACAAAAGAGCTTCTCTCAACAGTAAAAAAGTTCCAGAAGAAAAATTTCCGTTTTGGTGCCGGATGTACTGATTTGCTTCTTGAACTGAAAAAGAACCCTGAAGAAGATTTGACCATCATTAATCTTGCACAAGTAAAAGATGTTCAACTCACAGGCATAAAAAAAAATTCAACCGGCTTGCGGATCGGAGCACGGGTAACCGCGCATGATATTGTTGTGAACGAAGAAATAAAAAAGAGTTATCCGGTTCTGCACGAAGCCGCTCTCAATCTTGCTTCCACGCAAATCAGGCAGGTGGCAACTGTTGGAGGAAATATTTGTACTGGCTCCCCTTCAGGAGATATTGCCTGCGCACTGGTAGCACTTGATGCGGATTGCGAAATTCTTGGAACAACAGGAAAAACAAGAACGATACCCATCACTGATTTTTTTACCGGAGTCAGAAAAACTGTTCTTAAAAAAAATGAAGTGTTGTATGGAATTTATATTCATGCGAAGAAAAAAAATACAAAAAATATTTATTCTCATTTTATTAAAATCGGAACAAGACGTTCTATGGAGTGCTCGGTAGTTTCGCTTGCTTATCATATTCAAACCGATGAACGGAAAAAAATTATTCATGCGGGCATTGCTATTGGTGCTTCAGCGCCAACCATTCGTCTTACAGAAAGTGCCTGCAGTTTTTTAACCGGAAAAAACTTATTTAAAATATCTGAAGCAGATAAGCGGGAATTTGCTGAGAAGATTTTGTCTTACGCCTCTCCCATTTCCGACTTAAGAGCGTCTGCCTGGTACAGAAAAGAAGTTTTATTCAATATCAGCCAAAGCATTTTCGAAAATTTAAGTGCAGATGAAAAATAAAAAGCAGCAGGTTGTTCGTCTTAATGCCAATGAGAATTTTTATGGCTGCTCTCCCGCTGTTTTGAAGGCGATAAAAAGGGACATTAAGAATGTACACATATATCCTGACCTCCCTTTTCGCCTCGAAGAAAAACTTGCAGAGAAGTTTGGTGTAAAGCAAAAAAATATTGTTGTCGGGGCAGGTTCTGTCCGGCTGATAGACGGAATCATTCAGACATTTGTTGAACCTGACGAAGAAATAATAATTTTTGAACGAAGTTTTGTTGCTTACGAACAGCTTGCAGCCGCTCACCGAAGAAAATATCTCATCGCGAAACAAACTAATTTTATCTGTGATGTGAAAAATATTTTCCCACTCATTACTCAAAAAACGAAAGTAATCTTCGTTGCCAACCCTAATAATCCTACAGGTACCATTATCTCTCATTCGCAAATTGAAAACCTGCTGAAAAATATTTCTGAAAAAATTCTGCTTGTAATTGATGAAGCGTATTGCGAATATGTGACAGATAAATCTTTCCCTGATTCAATCTCGCTGCAAAAAGAGTATTCCAATCTCATTATTCTCCGGACATTCTCAAAAATCTATGGGCTTGCCGGATTAAGAATTGGCTATGCCATTGCGGAAGAAACCATTGCCAATACATTAAAGAACAGCAGGATTCCTTTTTTTTTCAATTCACTTTCTGAAGATGCAGCGCTTGCCGCATTATCGGATAAAGAATTTATTACTGCATGTGCTAAAAAGAACGCAAAAGAACGCGAATGGCTTTATCAAAAACTAAAGCAATCAGGAATAAATGTAATTCCGTCACAGGGAAATTTTATTTACATATATTTTGATGGCGATGATGAAAAAGAAAAAATGTTTGAAAGGTTTCGTCATGAAGGATTAAAAATTTGCAATCTGAAAATATTCGGACAAGATAAATCGCTCAGAATCGGAATCGGCAATAAGAGTACAAACAAAAAAACAGTGAGTTGTTTTTTTTTAATAAATTTTATCGAAGCGCTCCGATAATATATTTTTACTTTTCGAAAGTGTCAGCGGTCAGGCAGATACCCATCTATGCAAATTAAATATCTTCGCGAACTTCAATTATAAAAGTTACGCGCTGAATGAAAGTCACAGAACATCTTGCACAGGCGAAGGGAATGCTTTTCTCCATCGAGATTTTACCTCCTCTCAAAGGAAAAAGCATCCAGAGCATTTACGAAGGCATTGACCCGCTGCTCGAATACAAGCCATCGTTTATTGATGTGACCTATCACCGCGAGGAATATGTTTACAAGCACCGCGAGAATGGCTTGTTGGAAAAACTTTCCATCCGCAAGCGCCCGGGAACGGTGGGCATTTGCGCTGCCATCATGAATAAGTATAAGATTGATGCCGTGCCTCACATCATTTGCGGTGGATTCACCAAAGAAGAAACCGAAAATGCTCTGATTGATTTAAGCTTTCTCGGAATTGATAATGTGCTGACCATCCGTGGCGATGCCATTAAATCCGAACCGGGCTTCACTGCCGAGCCGGAAGGAAATAATTACGCCATTGATTTGGTGCACCAGGTGGTGCGCATGAATCACGGTAAGTTTATGGATGAAGAACTGCTCGATGCTTCCCCGACTGACTTTTGCATTGGCGTGGCGGGCTATCCCGAAAAACATTTCGAGGCGCCCAATGCGCGCAGCGATTTAAAATATCTTAAACAAAAAGTGGATGCGGGGGCTGACTACATCGTAACTCAAATGTTTTTCGACAACAAAAAATATTTCGGCTTTGTTCAGCAATGCCGCGAGGCGGGAATCACGGTGCCCATCATTCCCGGCTTAAAAGTGCTCACCACAAAAAAGCAGCTCTCTATTCTTCCCAAAACATTTCACATTGAAGTTCCCGGTGAGCTGCAGGATGCTGTGGATAAATGCAAGACGGATAAGGAAGTGAAAGAAGCGGGCATTGAGTGGTGTGTCAGTCAATCCGTTGAACTGAAAAAATCGGGTGTGCCATGCCTCCACTTTTATACCATGGGCACTTCCGATGCTGTGCGCAGGGTGGCAAGCATGGTTTTCTGAGGTTTTTATTGTTTTATGCATTCCGAAAAATCGGAATAGGGCGCTGAACGTTCAGGATAGTATTCCGGATTCTTAGAATAGGGGTCTGAAGGTTCAGGATGGCATTCTAAGAAATCAGAACAGGACACTGAACGTTCAGGGTGGAGTTCTAAGAAATCGGAATAGGATGCTGAAGCTTCAGGATGGCATTCTAAGAAATCAGAACAGGGGTCTGAAGCATCAGGATAGCATTCCGAAAATCCGGAATGGCATGCAGAACGTTCAGGAGGGTATTCTGAGAAATCAGAACAGGGGTCTGAAGCATCAGGATAGCATTCCGAAAATCCGGAATGGCATGCAGAGCGTTCAGGATGGTATTCTGAGAATTCGGAATTGGATTCTGAAGCTTCAGAGAGGTATTGCAAACTTTAACAACCTACCCCATCAGTGTTTTCACATACTTGCCGATAATATCAAACTCCACATTGACCACCGAACCGGGGATGAGGTTTTTGAAATTGGTGTGCTCAAACGTATAAGGTATGATGGCAACAGAAAAATATCCCTTCCGCGTATCAATCACCGTGAGCGACACCCCGTTCACACACACCGAGCCCTTTTCGACTGTGATGTTTCCCGAAGCATCGTCATACTGAAAACCCATAAGCCAGCTTCCTATGGCATCGAGCACGGAAAGGCATTTAGCGGTTTGGTCAACATGACCGAGAACAAAATGCCCGTCCATGCGCGTGCCTGCGGCAATGCTGCGTTCAAGATTCACAATGTCTTCTTCTATCAGCGCGCCAAGATTGCTGCGCTGCAATGTTTCATCAATGCATACGACTTCGTAAGCATCACCAAAAAGTTTTGTCACTGTGAGGCACGCACCATTGTGTGAAATGCTCTGGTCAATTTTTAACTCGCTTGCAAAAGGCGCTTCGATGCAAAGGACTTTATTGCTACCATCAACGGAAATGCTTTTGACTTTGCCTGTGGCTTCGATGATGCCGGTGAACATTTCTATTTATTGAATTATTGAATTATTGATTTGTTGAATGCGGGCTAAATCGATAAATCAACAAATCAATAAATCAATAAATTCTTTTATGGATAATTATTTTTTTCTGATAAGATGCACAAACCCGTGAAGGTCTTTTGAAATATCTCCGCTCAGGGAAATAAAGTTCACGATGCCGGTGTAATAGTAAACTCCGTCAGGGCAATCCTTGCCGTTGTCTTTATGTTTTCCGTTCCAGTTGATGTCGCGGTCGGTGGTTTCGAAAACAATTTCGCCCCAGCGGTTGAAGAATTTCAGGTTCACATCTTTCACGTTCTGGTAAGGCGGGCATTTAATCTGCATCTCGGGAGCAGTTGTTAAATCACACGGATGCAATAAATCATTCAGCCCGCTGCCGTCAGGAGAGAATACGTTGGGCAAATAATACTGATAACATGTGTCAATACAAACCGGAACATAATCGGTGCTTTCATTTCTGTTTGTGTCGAAAGCCGTCACGTAATAACAGCCGGCAATGGATTGCAAGCCGGAATGAATATAGGAAGTGTCATTGGCATTCAGCACCGAATCGAGCAGCACATAATCGTTTACCTGTGCAGGGTGGTAATAAATATAATATCCCATGACATCATCAGCGCAGGAGTTGTTGGGATTATTCCACGCCAGGAAATTTGCGTTGGCAATGCAATCAGCAGATACAGCAACGTGAGGAGAGCAGGGCGGAACATTGTCGTAGGGCTCAGCGCATTTTTCCTGTGAGTTGTTGCGGGTTGTGTCATACCCCGGAGCGGAATATGTTCCCACACTTTTCACGTAATAACAATAACTCACCCCGTTGATGAGATTCGTGTCGGAAAAACTTTGTGTGAATGCCCTGCCTATGGAATCCCAGTTCGTGGTCTGGTTATTATACCTGAACACTTCATAAAAATGATTTGTCCAGGGAACCCGTTCATGCCATGAAAGATTTAACTGCTCATCTGTAGGCGCAATGGAAAGATAAACTGTTGAAGCACGCTGCGTTTCCCCGGCATAAATTTCCGCACTGTCGTAGTAGAACTCAACCCGGTATGAATAAGGATGTGCAACTGTATTCAAAAGAGTGTCATAGTACGTTGTGTCATCTATGCTGGAGAAGGTTGCAACCAGCGTGTCGGGAGTCGCATTCGGACGTGTGAAATCAGGATAATGATAGAGTTTATATTTATATGGCGGAGGATACAGCGATGTATCTAAATCGGGCGGAATGGGTTTCGACCATGCAACATAAACCTGCCCCGTGGTTGTGCTGGTGGAAAGAACACTTGCGTTAATGATTACGGGTAAATCCTTTTTCAACTTTGCACATGCCTCGTTGGACGGGCAACTTTCGGAGCCGTCTGAATAAAACACAGTAACTACATAACAATATTCAATGCCTATGACAAGCTGTGTGAAATCGGTGAAGGTTGTATTGAGGTTCCCATACACCGTTCCGATTAACGTGAAGCCCGAACTTGCAGGCACGCCTGTTTCACACGGACAATTAAATGTTCCGTTGAACTGCCCGTTTCTCCGCCAGATGCGATAGCCGCTGTCGGTGGCGCATGCCCCCGGCAACCAATTCAGCAAAATTGTATTCCCTGCCGGAGTTGCTGTGAGACCCTGCGGAGGCGGGGCGATGACGCGTATGTTCACATGCTCCAAATCTACGAGCTGGACTTCCGGAGAATTATCCTGTGCACGGAATACCACCGAGTATGGCTGCAGGCGAATGTGATGACACTGCGTGTTCCAGTTGAAGATTCCGGTGACGGTATCGGAAGGAGGAGTTGAAGAGAATGTTGCAGGGTCGGTAACGGTAAAAGGAGCACCATAAGCAGTAAGTGAAACATTGTTGCCATCAGGGTCAGTGGCAGTAACGCTGAACGATAACGCATCGCCAGCAAAGATGCAAGTGTCTTTAACAGAAGAGATAACCGGTGGATTGTTGTTGCAGTTGAGAATGGTAATCTGCATGTCGCGTGTCACCGAATCAATCCGGTGACCATTGCGCCATTCAATAATATAGAACGCGACATTATATTCACCAACTGCCTGAGGAGTATCCCATATAAGGTCACCGGTGACCGGGTTTAATGTAAAGGAGTTATTTGCAGGAGGTAAAAAATATCCGGGCACCGGTGTGCTCGGTGCCATCTTAGGAACCGTCAGCTGATAAGATAAACTGTCACCATCCGGGTCAACAGCAACGGGATTATGAATAAAAAGTTTGTTAATACACCCTCGGTCAATGGGTGGATAAGTAAGAACAGGTGAAGAATTGCATCCGTCAAATGGGTTAATGATAAGAATCGTTTCGAGATAAAACGGGACGTCAACAGAGCCAATCATGTTAACAATGTTCTCCACGCGGTTCGGATCAATGAACCAGATTTTATATCTCCCTGCTGCGGCATAAGCATGATTTATTATATACCTGTTTCTTTTAACATCATTGGGCAGTATCATTATGTCGAAGCGCGTAATGCTCACCACATTATCGTCACCGAGATGCACTGAATCCAGTACCGGTCGGTCAGCAGGCTCGGATGATGTTTTAGTGTAGGTGGTAATTGTAATTTCATATAAACGGGTATCGCAATTAAGCACACGGTAGGTTATTTCACCGGCACGGTTATGGGTTGCATGCAGCGAACAAGCAAGCGAGAGAAAAAACAGGAAAAGGAAAATTATTTTTTTCATTGAAGATTGACGCCCCAAAGTTCGTCAAAAAAAGTGCCACAGGCAAAAGTGCTCCGGCAAAACTTATAAATTACAATACGCTCCCCTTCTCTTTTGGAAAAGGGTTAGAGGATGAGGTCGTTACTCTTTATTTTTCTTCCCTGCCCCAAACAACCTCGCAAGGGGGTCATAATATCTGTCAACTACTCTTTCTTTCATAGGTATAATTCCGTTATCGGTTATCTGAATCTTCTCCGGGCAAACATCGGTGCAGCAGCGCGTGATGTTGCACATGCCCGAACCGTATTCATTTTTCACAGCCGGAATTCTGTCTTCCATATCGAGCGGGTGCATGTCGAGCGAAGCAAGCCGAATCATAAAACGCGGACCTACGAATTTGTCTTTCTGGTCGTGGTCACGCAGCACATGGCATACATTCTGGCAGAGATAACACTCGATGCACTTGCGGAATTCCTGCACACGGTCAACATCTTCCTGCATCATCACATATCCTTTAGCATCTTTCTTTTTCAGATTTGGTTTGAACGGTTTGATGCGTTTGTTCTGTTCGTAGTTCCAGGAAACATCTGTGACCAAATCTTTAATTACAGGAAAAGTTTTTACAGGAGTAACAGTGATGGTTTGCTCAGG